>JAQICO010000141.1 GCA_027858495.1 Spirochaetaceae bacterium | reverse complement strand
CTATAGGGAAAGGCGTTTGGAGGAAGCAAGAAATAAATTTGCCCAGGCATTACAGTTAGATAAAACCGATGGACCTTCTAGGGTTTATTTTGAGCGCTGTAAGCTTTATATAACCAATCCCCCTTCCGATAACTGGGACGGGGTTTTTGTAATGACAACCAAGTAGAGAAAAAAGTGGAAAAATTTAAGAATTCAAAAATTAATCTTGGAGTGGATGCCTCGTTCAAAGGGGTTATGACCTTTGAGAAACCCCTGAAAATTGCAGGGCATTATGAAGGAACCATTGAATCCAGCAGTTTTCTACAAATTGAAAACGGAGCAGAGCTTAAAGCGGATATCAAGGTTGAAAATGTCATCGTGGGCGGGACTGTTTACGGTGATATTTATGCGGAGCAATCTTTACTTTTACTTTCCACCGGAAAGGTTTTTGGAAATGTTTTTACAACATCTCTTCAAGTGGAAGATGGATTTGAATTAACGGGTAAATGTGAAATGATAAAGGATCTCATATCGGTGGATATTTTTTCCACCTCGCTTCCTCAATTGAAAAAAACACTTATCGACGGAATTGAATGACCATTGAAGAAGCGAAGATTTTAATCGACCGCTCAGAATTGATCGCTGTGGCTGAATCTTGCACTGGTGGTTTAATAGCTGCTCAATTAACTGAATTCCCAGGGAGTACGGCCTTTTTTTGGGGCGGTTTTTTAGTCTATGATAATTTGGCTAAAGAAAAACTTCTGGGAGTTCAATCAACCACCATAAATAATTTCGGGGCAGTCTCTGAATATACTCTGAAAGAAATGCTTCAAGGTGTTTTAAATAGGACTCCTGCTACTTGGGCATTGGCCGTAACGGGGATTGCAGGACCAGCAGGAGGAAGTCCCGAGAAACCAGCTGGAACTGTATGGATTGGGGTGCAACGCCGTGGTGGTACTGCTGTAACCAGGAAGGAACAATTTACAGGGGATAGGCAGATGGTTCGTGGTTCCTCCGTAGAGAGCATCTTAGATCTTTTATTTTCACAGTTATAATATATGACCAGAAAGACTACTCAAATCCCCCTACATAAAAGAATTTAAAGATCAGCTATAAATCAGCAGACTCTTCTTTTATAATTTGACGCAAATCAGGAAAATTTGACGCATATTTTAAAAGCGCCCTTAAAAAGCCTGAGGGCTCACCGGTATCCAATCTTTCTCCGTCAATCTGCTTATATACCAATGTTTTCTCTTCCATCAATCTTTCAAGGCCATATAGATGATAATATTCTCCTCCGCTATGTTTTTTCCAACCTTCTTCTAGATATTCAAAAAAATCAGCTGTAAAAAGAAAACGGCCGATGGATACTTCTTTGCTTGGAGCTTGTCCTACCGGTGGTTTTTCAACCATACCCTTAACATGCAGACCGTCATCATCGATATCTAATACTCCATAACGTTCCAGATGTGGAGGGTTGTGGATGGAGGCCATTACCGAACATTGCGTTTGTTTGTGTAGATCTATTAATTGTTTTGCCAATGGAATATCTCCCATATGAAGGTCATCGGGGTAGGCCACCACTGCGGATTCGCCCTGCAGCCAAGGCTTAACCTGTAATAATGCGTGTCCCGTTCCCATCATATTCTGCTGTCTGATGAAGGTGAAATTGGCAGGGTAGGGCTTGATTTTGTCAAGTTTATCTTGGGCACCTTCTCTCTTGAAAAGTTCTTCAAGTTCTACTTCTCTATCTAAATAATCTTCCATGGATTTTTTTCTTCGTGAACTTATTATAATGATGTCTGTGATACCTGATTGAATAAATTCCTCTACAATAAAGGCGATTGAAGGCTTATCTATTAGAGGGAGCATTTCCTTTGCTATGGTTTTTGTGGCTGGTAAAAAACGAGTGCCGTAGCCGGCAGCAACTATGATTCCTTTCATTGGGTCTCCTTAATAAGTTGAATTAAAATCATTTTAGTGATCACTTTGAGATTTGGGAAGTACCTTGTGAATTTTCATTAATTTCCAGAATGTAAAATACTCGTTGTTTGTGAATAAATATTCTAAAAAAATCTCTAAAAGCCCAAATAAATTGGCAGTTACATCCAAAATTATGGTATGATTATACCGATATTAACCTAAGGAGAATAATTATGGATATGGACTTTCATAGTTCAAAGTTAGAGAAAATATACGGAATAAACTGCTTTGGCGAAACAGAGATGATGCACCGACTACCAAAAAATATTTTTAAAGAATTGAAGGCAGTCCAGATGGGTAAACAAAAAATGACCCTTGGAGTCGCAGAAGTTGTAGCAGGGGCTATGAAAGACTGGGCTATTCAAAAAGGGGCAACGCACTTTACCCACTGGTTTCAACCCTTAACCGGCACTACCGCCGAGAAACACGACTCCTTTATTTCGCCAACCACAGATGGTGATATAATCATGGAATTTTCAGGAAAGGAGCTGATTCAAGGAGAACCCGATGCTTCATCCTTTCCAAGCGGCGGTTTAAGAGCTACCTTTGAGGCCCGCGGTTATACCGCTTGGGATGTTACCTCCCCTGCATTTTTAAAACACGACAGAGTCGGATTAACCCTTTGTATCCCCACTGCCTTCGTTTCCTATACCGGAGAGGCTCTGGATAAAAAGGTTCCTCTTCTCAGATCTATGGAAGCCGTTAATCTTCAAGCCTTGAGAATCCTCAGGTTATTGGGTAATCAAAGGTCTCAACGAGTTGTTTCTAATATTGGACCTGAGCAGGAATATTTTCTGATAGATAAGGCATATTTTGATCTTCGTCCTGACCTTCGATTATGCGGTCGTACTGTATTTGGCAGCATGTGCGCCAAGGGTCAGGAAATGGACGACCATTATTTTGGTGCGATTAAAGACCGTGTTGCAGACTATATGCGAGAATTGAATATTGAGTTATGGAAGCTCGGTGTATCGGCTAAAACTCAGCATAATGAAGTAGCCCCAAATCAATTTGAATTGGCCACGGTTTACTCCTCTTCCAATGTAGCCACCGATACCAATCATCTGGTTATGGAAACCATGAGTAAAGTAGCCAAGAGATTAGATATGGTTTGTCTTCTACACGAAAAGCCCTATGCAGGTGTGAATGGTAGCGGAAAACATAATAACTGGTCTTTGAATACCGATGACGGAATAAATTTGCTGAAACCAGGGCATAATCCCCAGGATAATGTGCAGTTTTTACTCTTCTTGGTGGCCACCATAAAAGCGGTGGATGAATACGCAGAGCTGCTGAGAATCTCAGCATCCAACAGTGGAAACGATCATCGTTTAGGCGCCAACGAAGCACCACCCGCTATTATCTCTATCTTCTTGGGAGAAGAAATTCATGAAATCTTGGATAAACTTTCCAAGGATGAAACTGTAATTTCCAAGGAGGGGGGCAGCCTAAAGCTGGGAACAAACTCCCTGCCTGATTTACCCCTGGATATGACCGATAGAAATCGAACTTCTCCCTTTGCATTTACAGGAAATAAGTTTGAATTCCGAATGGTTGGTTCTTCTCAATCTATCGCCGGTCCCAATGTGGTTCTCAATACGGCTGTGGCAGAAGCCCTTTGTCAAATGGCCGATAAATTGGAAGCCTCTAAGGATTTGCAGGCAGAAATCACTAAGATTGTTAAGGATTATTATCTCCAGCATAAACGAGTTCTATTTAACGGTAATGGTTATTCTCAAGAATGGGTTGATGAGGCAGAAAAAAGAGGCCTTCCCAATATCCCCAGTACAGTGGATGCGCTGCCTGAACTGTTATCCGATAAATCGGTGAAACTCTTTTCTAAACATAAAGTTCTTAGTAAAGTAGAGTTAGAATCCCGTTTGGAAATCTATCTTGAGATTTACAGCATGCAGATCAATATTGAGGCAGGAGTTATGCATGAGATGGCTCAGAGACAGATAACACCTGCTGTTCTAGACTACATGGCCGATGTCGCTCAAACCGCGCAGCTGTTGATCGGACAGAAGTCCTCAAGTAATGTTACGTCAAAGATCTTAGGTAAATTTTGTAAACTGTCCGATGATTTTTACGATGCCACTGAGGCATTGGAGCAAATACTGAAACAGGCAGCTTCTATTGAAGATACACACCACCAGGCTAGAGCCTATAGAGATCTGGTGATTCCTGCTATGGCTAAACTGAGAGATCTTGGCGATGATCTTGAGAAGATCATGCCCAAGGACTGCTGGCCATTTCCCGGTTATCAAGAGATGCTCTTTTATCTATAAAGAATAATATAAACATCATTACAGGCAGAAATTCCTATTAGGAATTTCTGCCTGTTTTTTTATATAGAAATGGGAAAAAACCCCTTTTCTTGTGAATATTGAAACAACTCTCCCTTGGCAATATGGTAATACCATCCAAGAATTTCCAGTTTTCCCTGCTGTTCTAATTCTGCGATCCATGGATAACTGCGTAGATGTTCCATCTGATGCAGAATATTTAGCCATTCCATTGTCTGAGCTTCTGATTTCGCACCTTTCAGGTTGTATCGGTGAGCATCTTCCAGTTTGGGCCCAAGCTCTAGCCAACGTAGGGTTTGAGGGAGATCTTTCAAAATCTCAGGATCCATCATCATGGTTGCGCAGCCGCCACAATCGTTATGCCCCTTTATGATAATTTTCTCAACCTTTAATACTTTTACTGCATATTCCATACTTGATACCGGTGATGGATAATCCTGCCTTTTTTCAAAGGGAGGCATCATATTGCCCACGTTACGAAGCATAAATACTTCCCCAGGAACACTTTGTAGTATCTGGTCTGGCAGTATCCTGGAATCGGAACAGCCAATAAATAGGGTATGAGGATTTTGATTGTCATGTAAGGTTTCATAAATTTCTCTATGAGTCTCATGAAAGCCTTTCTGAAAATTATCTACTCGCTCTTTGATAGATTCTTCATTCATAATACCTATATTATTACAGAAATACCAAATATGTCAATAATATGGAGCGTTTATTCTTTAAATGCAGGGATATATTTATTGTTAGAAGAGGGATCAACATTGTAAAACTCTATCTGATTCCATCTGAGTCAGCAGTCTGTAATTCTCGATAATGCCAAAAAAAAGATCCATAAGATAGGGATCAAATAGAACCGCTTTGTTTTTTTTCATGTATTCCAAGGCATCCTCCGGTTCCCATCGAGGGCTGTAGGGTCTCTCAGAAGTTAATGCATCCCAAACATCTGCAATGGAGAATATCCGCGCTAAAAGAGGGATATCCTCTCCGATAAGTCCACTGGGATAACCGCTACCATTCCATCGTTCGTGATGATATAGCGGGATAACCAGGGCATCCTTCAGGTAAGATACTTCTTGGAGCAGGTCATAAGCCAATTGTGGGTGCTGTTGAATGATATATTTTTCTTGATTATCCAGGGGACCTTCTTTATGCAATATGGCGTCAGGGGTACCCATTTTTCCAATATCGTGCAGCATGGCTCCATATTCCAATTGTACCAGTAAGCTTTTAGGAAGACCGTAAGCAATACCCAGTTCTCTTGATAAATTCACCACTCTCTGAGAATGCCCTTGGGTTTCCTTATCCTTAAGCTCCAGGGCGCGAGACCAGCCCCGTAGGGTGATTTCATAGGATTTTATAAGCTCCTGATTTAGCTGGCGGATTTTTTTTTCTGCGCGGCTTCTATACTGCACTTCCTTTCTATGCATATATAAATGTTTATTAAGCTGCTTCAATGTGCTTATTAAAAGATATGTGCTGGCACTGAAAAAGAGTATTTGACCAGTCACGGTGATTCCTGTTTGAGGGATAATGGGGGTACTGAAAAAAAGACCTCTTTTTTCTAGAACATATATGGTTATGGCAACCAGGCAGTGAAAACAAAGCATAAGTAATGAGCCTAAGGCTCCCCTTAACAGGCCTGCATAGAGAATCAAAAAACCAGCACCTGCTGTGAGTGCTGGAGCTCTTAACCCGTTTCCTCCAAAAATAAAATTATAATAGAGGCCGAGGGTTACTGCCGCCAGGATTAATTCAGGCAACCAGGGGGGATTCTTTTTTGAAAATACCAGCCGTAACACAATGAGAATTACCAACAAACTGGAGACTTTTATTGTCTGCAATGAAAAAATACCATAGTTTAATGAAGTGATAAAAACATAGGCAATATTCATCAATAAAGCCAAGTTGAGCATGGAAATGGTTAATTGTTTCCGGGTTATCTTCTCCATAATTGAGTTATCATAGCCTATGTTTTCATATTCTCAAAGTATTTTTCCTTGGAGCAGGTTATAATCTTGGGAAAAAGTTGCTATTCCATGCAACTGTCTATGAAACTGTCTATGAAGCTGTCTATGAAGCTGTCTATGAAACTGTCTATGAAACTGTCTATGAAACTGTCTATGAAACTGTCTATGAAACTGTCTATGAA
>JAQICO010000334.1 GCA_027858495.1 Spirochaetaceae bacterium | reverse complement strand
GGATTTCTCCCTGGGAGGCGGGCCATGCACCGGAATTGGCTTTAAAACTGGCCACAGAGAGGTCTTCAAAATCCTGAACCACAAAGAGCTTCAATGGATACCATCCTCCGCCGGGATTTTTAACGCGGACCAAGGCAAATCCCCTGGCCTCAGCGCTTTCAACATAATCCAGCTGCTCCACCTGCCGGGCCAGATCGGCAGTACTTTCATCGAGCTCCAGGGTTATGTGGGCCGGTTGGGTAGACATGTATTTAAGTCCTATCTCTCTGGAGATAATGGAGAAGTTGGTCAGCAGGGTCATCACGGCCAGCAGGGTGATGGTCAAAGCGATGATCATGATGATAAAACGACCCTTATAGACCTTAAAGTCCCCTAGGATTTTTTTCCAAATACTGCTCATTATATGCTCCTATCCTGGACGATTTTTCCATCGTGCAGGCGGATTTCCCGGGTGGCATGGGTGGATACATCCCGTTCATGGGTAACCATTAAAATGGTCTTGCCTTCCCTGGCCAGTTCAGCAAAGAGATCCAATATTTTATCGGAGGTCTGGGAGTCCAGATTACCGGTGGGTTCATCGGCGCAGATGATGGAAGGATCGTTGGCTAGGGAGCGGGCGATGGCGGCGCGCTGCTGCTGCCCCCCTGAAAGATGGGAGGGGAATTTATTGGCCTGTTCAAGAATGCCCACCCGGTCCAGCAGAGCCAGGGCACGGTCTTTTCTTTGATTAACCGGAATGATATTGCAGAAGTTCATGGGCAGCAGAATATTTTCCATGATGCTCAGGGTGGGAAGCAGCTGAAAAAACTGGAAGACCACTCCCAGGTTAGATCCCCGCCAAAGGTTTAACTTCCTCTGACTCAGCTGTTCCAATTGAGTATCCCCAATTCTAATACTACCGGAACTGAGCGAATCGATGCCGCAGACCAGATTGATCAAGGTGGTTTTCCCGCTGCCCGACTGTCCTACCACCGCCAGGAATTCCCCACTCTGCAGCTCCAAGCTGATATCGTGCACCGCGTTGAGTTTGCCCCAGGGTAATTGATAGGTCTTGTATAGGTTCTTCAATTCAATCAGTCTTTGACCCTTGGATATTTCCCGGGTTACTTGTTTATCCATTATTGCTTCCATTGTTTCCTCCAAATGGCTGTTTGATAAAGCTAATATAGGAGGTATTTCTGGAGTAATCGTCTATTTGGGAGGAGAGAGACCCGAAAGTGAGAACTAGCTTTTTAAAAATGGGCGTCATAGAAGAGGTCCATGGTTTCTCATGGGCCGAGGAGTACTCATAGAAGGGGATGTGATTTAAAGTTATTATTTTCTGTATTCTGTAGGAGACATGCCGGTCTTATTCTTAAACAGCTTGGAAAAATGCTGGGGGTATTCAAAGCCCAATAAATAGGCGATGGAAGACACCGGGTCCTCCGATGCAAGAAGCAGGTTTTTAGCTTTTTCAATTAAATAAAAATAAATATGTTCCTGGGTGTTTTTTCCGGTTTCCTTCTTTAATAAATCACTCAGGTAATTGGAAGAATACCCCATTTCCCGGGCACAGTATTTCACCTTGGGTATCCCTTGAGATTCCAATGTTTGAGATTGAAAATAGGATCTTAAGAAATCTTCGAATTTTATAACTATATCTTTGTTCATATTGCTGCGGGTGATAAATTGCCTGCCATAATACCGCTTTCCATAATTTAGAAGCAGTTCCAGGTTTGAAATAATTAAATCCTGGCTATAGACATCTATATTTTGACTGTATTCATCTTTTATTGCCATCACAACCTTGGTGACAGTTTTTATTTCCTGGTCTGACAAATGCAATGCTTCATGAGAATCATAGGAGAAAAAAGTATATTCATTGATCTTCCTTGCCAAGGAACTTTTACGTATCAGATCCGGATGGAATATAAGGCTCCATCCAGGCTTATCCGTTTCAACTCTCTTCGATTGGGTAAATGGGGTAAAACATTGACCAGGCGCTGTAAACATCATGCTGCCTTCTTCAAAATCATAATGATTCCGACCATATAACAATTCACATTCCTGGCCGTTTTTCAGGTTGATTGAATATAAATTAGAAAGGATTTGTCTATCCACCAAGGGCATTATTCTATTGGAGGGTATTTTCGATGTTTCTATCAGGGTAATCAGGGGATGTTTTGGCTTTTCATATTCAATCATCTCATGTATCTGAGAGATGGAATCCAGTTCAAGTTTTTCGCCCATGTTGTACCTCCATCAATTCTTTTAATTCACCCGAATGACCACATTGCCCTTTTTATGACCCATTTCCACATAGCGGTGGGCCTCAACCATTTCCTCCAAGGGATAAGTTCTATCGATTATAGGCTTTATGATACCCGCCTCGGCCAATTTTTTTAATAGATTCAAGGATTCTACTTTATCAACAGACATAGCAAATATAAATTTCCTCCTGGCCATCAATGAAGTCCAAATGGTAAGAAAATAGTTTTTCATCATCTTACCGGTGCTTGTAAGATAGCGACCATTTTTTTTAAGAGAAGCTTTAGATTTAGAAAATGAACTCTTTCCAACCGTATCAAAAATTATCTCATAGCTACCTTTTTTCCGGGTGAAATCTTCCTTTGTATAATCTATCACCCAATGGGCCCCAAGGGATTTAACCAATTCCATGTTGGCGGTGCTGCAAACTCCCGTAACATCCGCCCCATAGTATCGGGCGAGCTGTACCCCATAGGAGCCTATACTTCCCGAGGCTCCGATGATTAGAACCTTATCTCTTTTCTGTATTTTGCCTTATCTCTAAGGAAAAAATCCGCTGTGCTTGCGCCATCAACCATGGAAACGGCTTCCTGAAAATTTAAATTGGCTGGTTTAATAGCCAAAGAACTTTTTTCCCCTACGCATAGGTACTCAGCATAGCAACCGGCAGAAAATCCGCTAAACCCATAGACCCTATCCCCCCTTCTATATTTTGTTCCCCCTGGACCCAGGGATTCAATTTCCCCGGCAAATTCTATTCCCAGGATTCTGTATTTTTTCTTGGGTTTTCCCAGGCCTAAAATGATTCTGCTTATAAAGCTATCTGCCCTGCGCATCATGGTATCTGCGGTAGTGACAGAGGTGGCATGAATTTTTATCAGAACTTCATTTTTTTGGGGAATAGGTTTTTCAACCTCTTTCATTTCAAGAACTTCCGGGGTACCGTATTTTCTGTAAAGGATTGCTTTCATTTTGCACTCTCCGAAAGTTCTATAAAGAACTTATGGATATAAGTATATTCCATGAGCACTGGGAGGGGAATAAACATATTACGGAATAAGGAATATATATTACTGAGATATTTCAACCAAAGAAGACTCTTTCCTTCCCTCTTATCTGTTAGATCCGGGTGATCAACTATGAGAATTGTCAAGCACTCATTATAGAATCCTTACTCTTTTGGATCATTTTTCTATATGTACGCAGTTTCGTAGAATATAGATCTGAATCTACAAACCTGTATATTTCCTTATCA
>JAQICO010000242.1 GCA_027858495.1 Spirochaetaceae bacterium | reverse complement strand
ATCAAAAGTGGGCCGCTTCATTCTTTCGGCTAAAAAAATGGAAACGTTTGATGTTGAGGAACTGTTTACTAGAGCTCAAGCCACCTCCTATGGGGGTGGCTTTAGCTCTAGTAAACAGTTCCTCAAAATCAAAAGTTTCCATTTTTTTAGCCGAAAGAATGAAGCGGCCCACTTTTGATATTCCTCTGAGTTTAACTTGAAAGAGTATCCCTCACCAAACCGTTCCTGATTTCTTTTTACCTGCTGATTTATTTTTCTGGTTTCTGAATCAAAAACAACGGCAAGATTCCGATCCAGCATGACGCCTTGATTGCAGATGGTATAAACAATATTGACCATATCTTTGGAGATCTGCTTTTGCTTAGTTATGGGAGGTTTCCTTAACAGTTGTTAATGGGTTGTGTGGGAATATCTGTATATCAGATTTACATCCTGGTAAATCTTAACTGCATTATCCAAAAATCTCTTCATATGGGATTGTATCTAATCTACCATCTTTAACTGCCTGAACACGTTTTTCACACTCTTCCATCCACAACTGATCAATCCGATCATCAGGCTGATCCAGACTTTTCAATATCTCTTCAACTATAAGGAATCTAAGCTGAGGTTTAAGAGAAAGAACTTCTTTTAATATTTCCTGTTCACTCATTCTTTCATTATACCAGCAAATACTTCTTTTTAAAATGGTTGAAGAAGCCTTTCATATATTGGCAGTTTCAAAATCTATTGCAGTAAATGTCAATTTTTGAATCCTTTTTTTAGTTTGAACATTTCAGAGATTTCCATTGAGAATCTATTCCGCTGTCCACTATACCATATCGAATGTACCCCCCCCGCGTCAGACCCTTAGGCCCTATCCCGATAAAACACAAAGGCCCTTTGGCCATATGCAGACCCTTGATAGGACAAAGCCCCCGCGTTAGGGACTGGAAGGGCGCCGAAGGCGGTCCCGGAGGGACGGAACCCCTGCAAGACCCGCCCCCCGTCAGGGGGAAACGCTCAGAACACTCATAAAAGGATCAGTTCCAGCTGCTGCCCTTCAAGCACCATGATGGCTTTCTGAGCCTCTAATGCGATGGCTTTAAACTCCACATCAATACAGGCGGGCCATCAGGTAGTTTTCGTAGGAGTCCAGATGATGGCTGATCTCCTGCTGTTTGGCAGCGAGGGCCGTCCGTACAAGCTGTTTTTTCTGCTTATACTTGTCTATAAAATTGAGGGACTGATCCCTCTCTATCTGGCTCAGCTCTTTCCCCAGTGTTTGTTATATCCTTGGGTGTATACCGTGCCAGGGCATCGGAATCACCCTTGTTATGATCACCAGTCCATGTACTCATCCTTATTCCTCCCTACTTCTTTGGTTGATAAAAATTTAGGCCTGACGGGGGACATAGTTTGAGGAGGAGACCCGGGATGATTGGAATTGTTATTTTATGAGGGGAATTTACCTTAACGCTTGTTTGCCGGAATTTGAGAGATTAGTTATAATATAAGACCAGGGTTTATTTATGGTGACCAGCTATTCGCTGTTATACTAGGTAACGCGAATTACCTTATTTGAGGGGTTAGAGGGTCAGCCACGGTTTCGGAGCTTTCATAGATATTTTCAGGATCAATCCTATGGATTTCTCCATGCTGTTTTGCGCATGGCATCAAAGCTCCTTCCTCTTTTATTTTACTATAGAATTTTAAAAAAAGTAATATATCCTATAAGGTTCCACGAGTTTACGTAGTTGCCGAAGGCAATTGGGGTGGAGCCGAAGGCGCAACCGTATATTTGCTGTTATGTATCGGTTTTGCTCTAAATAATCTTCTCAAGTTCATGGAGGAACTTGAGAACAGTCAATGTTTAAATGATCGCTATTTTAACTTTCTTCCCAAGTGCTTTTGCTACTTTTTCTAAAGTTGAAATCTTCATATCCTCAGAGTGATTTTCCATACGTGAAATGACACTTTTTGTTGTGTGAATTCTTTTAGCAAGTTCTTCCTGAGTGATCCCATATTCCTCTCTGGCCTCCTTGATAAAGGCTCCGATTTTAAAATCCTCATAGCCTTCCCAAAAAACTTCTTTGGATATTCCTTCTTTTTTCAGACGTTCGTCAATGTATTTATCAAGATTCATTTATTCCTCCTGAAATAATCATTTTTATATGATTCTGCTAGATTTATTTCTTTAGCAGGTATCTTCTAAATTGATGACCCTGAGCCTATATTTGCTGTTGGACTGGTACAATTCAATTATCTTTCTTTTTGCGATGTTCTTCGATTTTTACAAATAACTGCCCAAGTGAAGCAATTAACATACCGAAACTTCCAGCAATGAAGAGCCATATAGCTGGTGTTTTTAAACTGTTATAGTAAAACATAATACTTCCGGCCAT
>JAQICO010000251.1 GCA_027858495.1 Spirochaetaceae bacterium | reverse complement strand
GCCATATTGTCTCCTAATCAAATATTATATATAAAAAAGCCCCAGCTGTGTAGGGTTTCCAGCTAGGGCTTTAAAATGGATGAAATTATTTATTTGCCATGATTTCCTTAAGCGTATTTCCTCCGACACCTATATTCGTCAAAGCCATCTCCTGAATTAAAACAGTGAAATGCTCTTTGGTGATACCGGTGGTTTTAACCGCAGTATCTGTAAGGTTTTGTATAAGTTCCTTCTTCTTATTTTCTTCCATGGGTCCCATGGCCACATTGATGATAGGCATAACAGCCCTCCTTCATACTATAAATTTTATTAGCGCGCTACAGATATCATAGCACGCTATCATTATTATAGCAACAGGAAATAAACCCTAGGAAATAGCCTCTATTTGTGAGTCCAGTTTTTTTATTCGATGTTTAAGATTTTCCAGAGAATGCTGAAAATTTTTGGTTTTTTCTTTAATCAAAGATTTGGATATCTCAGAATAATACTCTACTCCTTTAAGCAAGTTTGATTGAAATTCTACAAAGTACTTTTTCCTTTGAGGGTTTAAACCAAGTTTTCGATTTTTTAATTCTTCCTTTAAATATTGTAGATAAAGCTCTAATTCCCGGATAAACAAATGAGGTCGCTTAGGATTGGTCATAAGATTTAATTTTCCATAGATGTGCGATACCATTTCCTTCAAAGTGCTTTTTTTGGAAAAATTGACAATATTGGGTCCTGGAGTGAGGGCGGTATATTGCTTGGTAGTTTTCTCAATTTTATCGGCCACACAACCCCTTAAATCCTTACAAATACAAGCCTTAGAAAGTATATTGGCTTTAAGTTTTCTGAATAATCCAGGGGATAGATTCTGTTCTTTCAATTCCTCAATTTTCAGTCTCTGAAATTGACTTGAAGCTGTACAGAGAGGAGCATCGCTCACTTCCTGATTGAAGGCTAAAAAACCCTTTGTACAAGGAGCACCTGGCCTACCCTGCTTTATTCTTAATATCCTCAAAAGCTCACTGGCAGAGTCTTTCATATTCCAAAAAAGAATACCCAGGGGGGATGCCTGACTTAAAAAAACATTTTTATCGGTGGCTTTCTGGAGTTTTTTAAGATGTTCCTTATCTACATTGATGACCTGAGGTACCAGCATAAAAGGAGTTCCCCATCCAATGCTATCCAACTCATAGTATTCTTTAAGCATTTGGCTTTCCTGAGAGGTTCCGACTCCTCCCTGAGCAGTAATACGAATGGGTAATGCCTCAAGTGGATGCTCAATGGTCCGTTCAACCTTCTCATAAGCCGCTATCAATGCTTGCTTTAATTCTGTCCGGCGATCGTGAAACTCCTGCATAATTGGACCCATTAAGTGGCCACGGGTTGCAAAGGCATGGCCTCCGCAGTTTAGTCCCGATTCAATACGGAATTCGGAAACCCACAACCCCTTCTTAGCAAGCATCAATCCCTGAATAATGGCTGACCGATAGTCACTAACCTTCAGGATTATTTGTTTCTTTATAACACCTTCATGGTCGGCAAAGAAATCTGGATAATTCATCATTGAAGCAAATAACCGGGGGTTCATACCGGCCGAAAAAACTACCGAAGACTGTATGTCACTCTTAGCATAACCACGTAAAGCAGCGTTGGCATCGGAATAATAGGCCTTATCGTCCACTTCTCCGCTGGTGGCTTCTCTATCTAATTTTGTCATAATATTAACGTCGATACTACCTGGAATCATTGCTTGTTTCAGATTCTGTTCTTCGGCATCTCGCAATTCACCAGCAGGCATATTTTGCCATTGGATATAACGATTCTTTAACTCGCCAACAGGAAGCATTTCAAAATACCGCCCATTATCTTCTTCTTGAGAAAGAGCTGCACTTTTCATCTGTTCCATCTGCTGGGTAATTAGTCGATCCATCAGATTAAGATATTCAGTAATTCGTCTGGCTCTGCTGTCTTCTTCTCGTTGAGTTATAGCAGTAAATTCCAACTGGTTTTGCCGGCTGTGATACTCCCTTAGATCTTCTATCAGTTGATCATCAACCAAAGAAACTACCGAAGAGATACCAAACTTGGCAACCTTTAAAGGAGTATCGATGGAAAAACCCGTACCCAAAACAGGAATGTGAAAATTATGTACCGGTGTGTATGGTTTGTGTGTCATTGTATTACCCTCTTTTAAAATATCAAAATATTCGAACAAAAAGTTCTTTCAAGATTTAAGACATATTTCAATTAGGAATATGCCTTTCCAAGTTCGAGTTGGTCAAGTATGCCCTAGGGATGGAGGTAATAATAGGGTGTAGGTTATTAATTCAGCAGGTATAAACCTACTAGTCTTTGACAATTTTTGCCAAAATGTCATTTAAAAACACCTAGTCGTGATATATGATACGGAATTTTCTTCCTTTTATCATGCGATTTTCTAAAAGTTGTTGGGCTTTTTTTGCAACATCTTTATTAACGGCAATAAAACAAATATATTCCAACCGGTCAATTTTCCCAACCTCACTCCCCTTAATTCCACCCTCTGAGGTAAGAGTTCCTAGGATATCTCCAGCACTGATTTTATTTTTTCTGCCTCCATTAATGGAAATCGTAACCATGGGTGGCAATAAAGATTGAAGATCCTTGGGCGACAGGGATTCAAAAATCTCCATTTCATAGGAGCTTCCCAGTGTTTCATTTATCAGATCTAAACGAAACTGTTCCTTTTTTTGCATCAGGGATATGGCCAAACCTGTTTTTCCAGCTCGGCCGGTTCTACCAATTCGATGGATATAGGTCTCTGTTTCAAAGGGAAGATCGTAGTTTATGACCAATGAAAGGTCGGGGATATCCAAACCCCTTGCAGCCACATCGGTGGCAACCAGTATGGTACTGCTGCGGTTGGAAAAGCGTATCAATGCTTCGGTGCGTTCTTTCTGCTCAAGATCTCCCTGAATGGCTAAGCTATGCAGCCCAAGTTTATTAAGTTCTGCACTGAGTCTTCGACAGCTATCCTTGGTATTGCAGAATATAATGGTGGATTCAGGTTGATGTGTAAAGAGCAGACTTACAACCCCTTGAATCTTTTCCTTGGGACTACAAAAGAAGAACTGCTGGTTAATGACCTTTGGATCATGTCCTGTATCTATGGATATATCCTGGGGTTTTCTTAAAATCTTTTTGCTGAGTGACTTTATTTCCTGAGGCAGAGTTGCAGAAAAGAACAGAGTCTGCCGTTGCTCAGGAGCAAAGGAAATGATCTGGGAAACATCCTCTATAAACCCCATATCCAACATGCGGTCCGCTTCGTCCAAAACCAAAATCTGCAGTTCTTCCAAGTTCAATGTTTCCCGCTGAAGCATTTTGAGAATTCGGCCGGGTGTACCCACAATAATCTGAGCCTGATGTCCCAGAGAATGCTCCTGTTTGCGAAGGGGCATTCCTCCGGTGAGTTTAAGGATTTTAATATTATGACGGAACTTGGCCAATCGGCGCAGTTCACCACTCACCTGCTCTGCCAATTCCCGGGTGGGGCAAAGAATCAGGGCCTGAACCCGGAACCGGGAAACCTTTAACTTTTCCAATAGAGGAATTCCAAAGGCTGCGGTTTTACCGCTTCCGGTTTTTGCTTGGGCGAGAATATCTTCTCCCTGAAGAATCACTGGGATAGTTTTTTCCTGTATAGGAGTCATTATTTGATATTTCAGGGCGTCTAGATTCTTAAGCATGGGCTTAGAAAGGGAAAGTTCATTAAAATTATTCACAAACTTAACCTATCATGGTTGGATAGATGAAACAATATAGAAGATCGGGATATCCAACTTATTTAAAACTAAAAGATTTCAATTTTATTGAATATAAAAAAGGGGCTGTCCTTTTGGACAGCCCCGTAATAGAATTATTTTTCGTAATGCCTTATCC
>JAQICO010000361.1 GCA_027858495.1 Spirochaetaceae bacterium | reverse complement strand
CCAGCATCTGGTTAACTACGCAGAACGCAATGGATTAAATGGTTCAGGTTTAGATTTAGGATATATTGACACCTGGATCAACGAAGGCCTATCCCTGGGGGCGGAATACCTCTATAGCGGTGAATATGACCAGAGTTGGCTGGCCTTTTTTTATGGTTACTATGAAGGCAGCGGTCCTGGAAGCGACTTTCATCCTCCAGAAGATTCCATTCTGCGAGGAGAGAATTTCTTTATATGGGAAGATTCCGATGACCCCGATCATGATTTACTGGCCGACTACTGCACGGCCTACCATTTCTTTCAATGGCTTAGAATACAGGCTGGAAGCAATGAAATTTATTCGGACATATTTGACAGCAGTGACACCGACTACAGCGATGTTCTAAGCAGTTACATCAGCCGGATAAAAGGAGGCAATAGTATAGAATGGTACGAATTATTACAAAACTGGTACCTGGCCATGGCCCTGAATCAAGACACGGGTCTCTATGGTTTTGAGGACGAAATGGGATTTTCTGACTCCACCCTGAACTGGGTTTATAAGGAAAATGAAACCGTTGATCCACCTTTAGAAGAGGCCCCACTTAGACCGGGTGAAGCAATTCTAGATTCCATAGATACAACATTCACCCCGGGCAGCAGTGAATCAGGAGACATTCATTACCTCTCCATAGACAGCAACAGCAGTGATGGATCGGTAAACAAGGACGGTCCCAGCTATGTGGGCGACTATATTCTCGTTCTTAATGGGTCAACCGTTGCATCGGATGATGAGTTAACGGTTGCAATATCCGCATCCACCCTGCCTGTATCGATCAGCACGTCCTTGGAATCCCTTGCCGGTGCCAGAAGTATTACCTCCACCACAACAAGGCCGCCCTATAGAACAGACAGGATAATCTCCCCATGAATCTGAGGAATATCATCCTATTGATGCTATTGCTCCTGGGTCTGATGCCCCTGGCTGCCAAGGGCCAAGGGGAGTATTCCCGTTTTCAGAGCTATGAAATTACCGGAAGAGTCAGAATGGTGGGGAATGTTCCCTTTCAGCATCTGGTAATCACCGACCAGGAAGGGAGAAGTTTTGAAATACCCAGCCAGGATTCTGATAATTTTGCAGAACTTCAAAATAAGCATGTACTGATTAGGAGCAGGATTGACCAGGAAGAATGGATCTCCGCAGATCATAAAATCACTCAGATCCACTACATTCTTAAAGATCCCGAAATATTACAAATTCTAGATTGACCTACAAATTATTAACCCCATAAAAATGGGGCTGTGCAAAGTCGTTATGACTTTTGCGACAACCCCCTTTTTTATTAATTAGCTGCTTTAAGGAAAACTAAATCAGTCCCTCCAACATGGCCTCTATGCTTTCTTTACTGCCGGCTCCAACCTGAGATTTTACTACCTCACCTTTATGAAAAACCATCAAAGTGGGAATACTCTGAATACCGTATTTTTCTGCCCATTCAGGAATCTCATCCACATTGCCCTTGGCTACGATGGCTTTACCTTCCAGTTCTTCGGCCAATTCTTCAACGATGGGTGTAAGCATACGGCAGGGAACGCACCACTCCGCCCAAAAATCCACCAGTACCGGTTTTTCCTGATCCAGTACATCCTTCTGAAAACTTTCTGCAGTCAACTCTATTTCTGCCATAATCGCTCTCCCTTTTGTTTTTTTATATCTCTCAATCGAAAATCTGTCAGCACAGTTATAATCATATCATAGGCGATACTAACTCTTTCATCATCGAAATGGAGATCATTGCTGGCTTCAATGGCATTTTTTATATCATGCAGCAAAAAAGCAGCCTCTTTTATACAGCTTTGGCTTTCCTGTAAAAG
The DNA here is from genome assembly GCA_027858495.1 of Spirochaetaceae bacterium. Classification (GTDB taxonomy): domain Bacteria; phylum Spirochaetota; class Spirochaetia; order DSM-2461; family DSM-2461; genus JAQICO01. Next base: position 5,315 of record JAQICO010000361.1, on the reverse strand, counting down.
ATCGCCATAAAGTTCTCTAGAGTCAAGCATCATTACATATCGTTCCAGGGCTATGGGGACGTTACCGTTTCTACAGTAGGTACACTGCCACAGGGTTTGATCCATCTGGGCCAATGCAGCATTACGCTCCGAAGGAAAAATATTGGCGAGAAAGGCTTCTACACCACGCCAAAATTGAGTCTCGAATTCCTTTATAGCCCCAAAAAGACGACATATTTCATTGGCAGCATGATGATGAATCTTTAGGCAGGTGTATTTTTCAATCTGTTTATTCAGGTCTTCTTCCACCTTTCCCGAATAACCCTGTTTGCCGTATTTTGCATGGCGGGCTTCCCGGGTCTGCGCCTCCTGTTCCTCTTTATCCACCCTCTTTTCTTCTCTTTTAAAGAGTTCTTGAAGCATAATTATCTCGCCATTGATAAAATGCTCCATGTCCATACGCATGCGTAACGCCTGGCTATACCGCTCTTCAAATTCAAGCTTTAAAGCCATGGGTTTCATATATGAAGTAATAAGATGGTCGTACTCTTGACGAATCTTTTCCAGAGCTTTCTGTTCTTCCATCTGATTCAATTTGTTTTTTCGAAACATGAGACTATTATATAGGATGGTTTAATCTTTGGCTATGAAAAAGGTCCCCGGGGGTCCTAAATCCCCGGAGACAAAGTGAGAGGGTTACATTATTCAGTCGCTGAGATTTTTATTAGTATGTTTGTACTGCCTCTTTCTGTTTATTCTCCTGAGATGCGGTTGGTCGGCCTCCGGGAATAAAATCCAATTGCTGACCCACAATTTTAATTTTACTGCGGTTGGAACCCTTTTCATCGGTCCAACGGTCCTGACGCAACCGCCCAACGATTCGAATTCCCTTACCCTTTTTAAGATACTTCTCTGAGAATTCAGCCAAATCAGACCACACCTCAACGTCAAAAAAGGACACATCGTTGTTGTGTTCCTTTTCATCTTTGCGTTTGAAATAATTGTTATAGGCCAAAGAAAAGCGGCAGAAGGGAGTTCCCTTGGGAGTTAACCCCGCCTCAGGATCTCTTACCAAATGGCCTTCCACAATTACATTGTTCATCAGATTCATATTGATACTCCTTGGAAAATGGTTTGTATCTTCTATATAGGACCTTCTGTGCAGGGACCATTGAGATTTTTATGATTTTTTTTAATGGACCAGCCTCTATCAAATGATGATTGTCCTAGAGATCATGCCATGTTATGATCCTATTGGAATAAATAGGAGATCAACCCATGGCAAAAAAAGAGCTGGCTCAACAAACGGAGAATTTTCTAAAAAGCCTGGGTTTTCCCGCTTTGAGTCTACACCATTCCCAGGACCATAGTGAATTTTACACAGCCGGGGCGAAGAACCTTGGTCATAGGACCCATGGGTTCCGGCAAAACGGAATTTTCATCCAGGTTATGGCGGGATTCTCGGATTGCTCTGGGTAAATCCGCCATGGTTGCAGAGCAGACCACCACCGGTAAGGCAGACCGCCGGCGGGTATTCTTTATTAGATCCATGCTGGACAAAGAGCGTTTCCCCAACTATCCCGATGACGCATTGGCCCATAGAGGCGGCTATGAACGTCTAGGAAGCCATATATCTCACATTACCAACTCCTTCGAACTGGAGAAGCTGTTGAATAAGCATAAAGAAATAGGTACATGGATTATTGACGAGGCATCCTTCTATGACGAACGAACCGCCTATGTGGTAAAAAACGAATCGCTACGTCGTGGTCGCAGCTTTTATTTTCCCACCCTAATTCTGAATTTCCGAAGGGAAATCTTTAATCCTTCGGCGAAACTTCTTTTAGAAATTGCAACGGATATCATTCCGCTGACCGCCTACTGTGAACACCAGGACTGCATAAGTAATTCCTTTTATACCTATAGGTATTACCGTATAGAAGAAGAGGAATGCCCCGCTCTATACTTTGACCCCTTGATCATCGTAGGAGGCGACGTAGAAAAGAATGACCCTCTACAGCCCAATTATTGTACTCGCTGTGATCATCATCATTACCTTCCAGGGAAGGAATATACCTTTTTAATTTTAAAGCCCCTGGGAGAAGAAGCCGCCAGGGGAAATCTGACTCCGCTGATGGAGGAACTTTATAATATAAAAAACAATTTAAAGGGTTCTCAACTTTATCAACAGCTTTTGGAAACCCATGAGAACAGCCGCCATGGTAAGATATATATGAACGCCTTAAGAGTCCCCCGAATTGCTGAAAAGACCCTGGTATATCTAATGGTGGAACAAAATCTTCTTTCGGAAATGCAATTACGTGAAATATCCAAAAAACTAAATCTGGATAGAACCTACCTAACAAGAACCCTTCATGACAATCGCAGACCGGTAGATTTAGAAGAGAAGGAACTTTGGGATTAATTTTCCTGGTCTGTTAATTCCTGTTTGAGTACTTTAGAGATGTTGAGTCTATAAAAACATCTCCTCCTATTTTTTTGTAACAATTTTTTGGATTGAGGGGTTTACAGATATATACAGGAGAAAAAAATGGGTCATTATTATGAATATCTAAAAGAAAGAATTGCTGCGTATCCCGGTAGTGTGGAAGGGCATATTTTCTATTTGCCAGAAATCTATCGTTTACTGTCCAATTTGATAAAAGCCACGGAACTTTCTACCGGGGAGCGCTGTCTGATATTGACCTCTCTGGGGTATTTTTTAACTCCCAACGATATTATTTCAGAAGATATACATGGACCTTCAGGCTATATGGACGATCTATATATTGGTTGTTTCAGCCTTAATCTCATCGTCCAGGCCCATGGATCTCAACTTCTTCAGCAATATTGGTTGGGGGAATCCCCAATGATGGAAGTGTTAGAATATTGCCTAAATAAAACCACTCAAGATATGGGCGTATTACTAAGCTCTGAGGTTCTGGCCTTTGCTGGACTTGTGGTTTAAGAATCAATTCCCAAAAAGACTGTCAAAACGATCTAGGCTGCCTTGAATATCCAACATTGGATCTGCAGTTACTTGATCTCTTTTACCATTGTTATAAATAAGATTCGCTCGTTTCATAAATACAGCCACATTCATATAGGCCGACATATTATCCAAATTCACTTCAAATTCAAAAACCTGAGAGGCGCTTAAATCAACATCCGGAACAGCTACAATACGAAAGCTATGCCAACCGGGTTGAATATTTTCAATGGTTAATTGATTGGAATGATCGGAGCCTGGACTTGGAAATGCCGAAGAAAGACCGACATAACTATCGTCGATAAATACTGCGGAATTCAAAGGAGTTGTCTCAATGATGAGATCAGGCAGAAGGGCATCTTCCCGTCCCCGGATAATTCCCCTGTATCCCTCACGAATTTCTACTTCCTGCAGCCAGCTTTTCTTTTGAAATTTCAGCTCCATAGACACAGTACGTGGAAGTTGTCTAGCCATCATAACAGGAGTAAGGCCAATGGAAGTTCCATCCACCAGAACATCAACCCCAGAAGGAACCGAAGTTATGGATAAAGATCCGGTGCCGCTAAAATCCTGCTGATAATAAGTACTCTGTAAATTTTTGTATAAAGATAACAAATCTGAAGATTGGCCAGCCACTTCATACTGACCATGGGCTGCTTGAACAATCCTGCGGAACTCATTGTGATCCACCTCTCCCAAACCAATTCCATAACATTGAATCCCCTCACCGATATTCATCTGTCGAATATCCCGCGCACGGAAATTACTGGAATTATCGTTACCATCGGTTAAGAAGATCACCGCTCTGGAACCACTTTGGTTCTGCAATATTTGAATGGCCTTGGCAAGCCCGTCATATAGCGCCGTCATCCCCTGGGGTCTTAGAGACTGAATAGCCTGTATTAGTTCTTCTTTATCATCCGTAAAGGATAAATCATAGTGTACCCTGGACTCGAAACTAACCAGAGCAGCCTGATCTCCCGGGCGCATATCCCTAACAAAATTGACAGCGGCGTCTTTTGCATCGTCAAGAGCCTGACCTTCCATACTGCCGCTACGGTCGATAACCAATACAAAATAGCTGTTATCGGGCTCTGGAATATAGTGTATCCAATCTTGAGCTCCAAGAAAGGAAGAAATCATAAAGATTAATATAAATAGAGAAATAGATCGCATTGCTTTTTCCTTTTAATAATAAAAACTATTATATATACATCATCCCCAAAAAAAAGGTTAAAAAAATGATTTTTAATCTTTTTTGCCTCTTCTCCGTGGGATTTTCATAGGAGTAATGGGTGTTTATCCAATAGATTTCGTAGAAAATTAAGACTGTTTGGATGTTTTACATGGGCCTTTAAACATTCGTCAGCAGAAAGGCCTCCCAACTGCCCGAGGATATCCCGGAGGACCAGCGTATTTGATATATGATTCCCATCAGCCATAGACTATGGGGATGCTGACGATATAGATGTTCCGACAGATATTGTACTTTTTCCAGAGAAAAAAGATCCCCCCGAACCTCAAAGCAACCCAATAGGGAAAGCAAATCATTAATATTCAATTGACCAATGGGAAGCTGTAAAAATTTTTTTTACTGGAATTGAGAATAGGAGTGCAGTTGTTCTGTGATCTTCCGTTGGAAACCAAGGGATATTCGATCCATATCCTCAAGGGAAGACGAACTTAGGTTGATCCGGGTAGAAAGCAAAACCTCTCCTTTCTGGCGGTCAATAAGCGAAAGAAAGGCCACCTGCTGCCCCACGGGGGTAAAGAGATCAACCTGAAGATGATAATCCGGGGGGTCCTGCAAAATACTGCCGGGTTGTAATTGGATTGATGGATCAACGGCCCCGCTGCCTGGTAGATAAACCAGTTCCCATAGGCTGTTGGTTCTCAGGGTTTCCACTAGATTATAACAAAAATAATCCCAATTTTCCGAAGAATGGGTCTCTTGGATTCTATTGAATAGTATTCCCATTTTTATTGGTTCCCTGTTAATTTCCAGAGATGAAAGCTCGGGAGATATCCTGCTTTCCGGGGAATTCTCAATAATACACAGACGGTACTTACCCCGGGGAATATCAAAAAACAAAGAACAATTTTCCGAAGCATTTTGATAGTATTTCTTTAGGCGGCTGCGAAGACGGTTCATCTCCACCCGTACGGACGTTTCTGTTTGAGGATCATAATCATTATCCTTGCCGAGAACATCCACCCCCAGAGTATACTCCTTAACGTCCATTGAAGGGTTTCTAAGATAGATATTCAACAAATATCGGAGGATATTCCCCGAATGGGTGGTTCGTAAAAAAATGGGGCTGTCCAATATACGTTGAAGTTCTTTATG
>JAQICO010000204.1 GCA_027858495.1 Spirochaetaceae bacterium | reverse complement strand
ATTATACTTTGTCCTTCTTTTTGCCTCCGTGATTATGCTGGGCCCCTTTCTCTGGCAATTCTTTTCTTCTTTAAAACCCCAGGGGCATATGTTTACCAAGGGGCTAAGTCTTTTTGCACGAGATGATTCTAATAAAATTTTAATGACCTTGGATAATTATCGTGAGGTTTTTCATGAATTGAAATTCTTACTATATTTCTGGAATACCTTTTTAGTGGCCTCTGTTAATATATTTTTGAATATCTTTCTAAATTCATTAGCTGGATATGCCTTTGCTAGAATACGTTTCCCCGGAAGGGACACCATATTTCGTTTACTCCTTGCAACGATGATGGTTCCAGGAACCGTACTCTTGATTCCACAAGTTTATATTATTAAGAATTTAGGACTATATAACCAGTTAGGAGCGTTGATCCTGCCCTTTATTATGTCGATATATAATGTTTTTATGATGCGTCAATTCTTTTATTCTATACCGATTTCTGTTGAGGAATCAGCTCTAATCGATGGCGCTACCCGATTTCAAGTCTTTACGAGAATTGCTATGCCCTTGGTAAAACCGGCCCTGGTTACTCTTGGTATTATGACATTTATATGGAACTATAATAATTATCTGTGGCCACTTGTGGTAATCAATGACAAATTAAAATATACCATATCATTAGGAATGGGACAGTTAATAACCGTAGGCCAGACCAAAGCCCATTTAATGATTGCTGCATCTATAATAGTTTCAATTCCTTCTATTTTAGTCTTTTTAATATTTCAGAAACAGATCGTTTCAGGAATTATGGCGGGAAGTGTTAAAGAGTAGACGGCCCTTATCTACGTCTCTATTTCTTCTATCTAAAAGGGATGTTCCAAGCTTTTTGCTGGGACATCCCCAATGGGTAAGCCATGGTTAAACAAGCTGTGAAACCAAATCCTTAAAAACGTGCCCCCGGTGAAATTCATTCTGGAACATGCCAAAGGATGTCGCTCCGGGAGAAAGAATTACCACATCGTCCTTTGATGCCAGTTCCACAGCTCGGTTAAGTGCTTCTTCCATGTTGTCGAAGGGTCCCTCCCAATTAAGATTTTCCTTTTCCAAAAGGGTTAGCATTCTTTGAGTGGCGCTGCCCTGAAGGGCAATACGCTGGGACGCTTTACCCATGATCCCCTGGAGAACAGAAATATCCAATTCTTTATCGGTTCCCCCAAATATAACCAGAGGAGCTTTGGAAAAGCTTTGAATAGCTGCGGCCAGGGCATCTGGCAGGGTGGCTGCGGTGTCGTTATAAAAATCTATTCCCCTCCATCTACGGCAGAATTCCATGCGGTGCTCCACCCCTGGGAAGTTTTTAACCTGTGTCTGTACTATATCCAAAGGAACTCCATAAATCCTGGCCATGGAGGCGGCAGCCAATATATTACCCTTGATATGGGCTCCAGGTAGATGAAGCTTTTTTGGTACTAGCATTTCTTCCTGACCATGATCATTACGGAAGATTCCTTGACCATCCCTAAAACCAAAAAGAGTATCCCCATCAAAACCATCCTGGTCTAGAGAAAATATATGCTTTTTAGCCTTTCCAATTTTATCCCAGCCACGGCTTAATTCCTCTTTGGGGATAAGGGCTATTTGCTCGGGTGACTGATCCTGGTATATTTGCAATTTATCGTCTATGTAGTCTTGAAAACAGTCGTAACGGTTCTGGTGATCGTGCATAATATTACTAATTAGTGTTATTTCCGGTTTCAGAAGGTTCTTACCCTTCAAATCCGCCAACTGCCAGGAAGACAATTCCAGAATTACAGGAGCATGGGCTGGCAACTCTTCTATAAAGCTTAAAGGGCTGATGGTTATATTCCCACCCAGCTTACACTTGGGGAATTGAGCCTTCATTATGTGGAATAGAGCTGAAACAATGGTGGATTTACCCTTACTGCCAGTAACCGCAATAACTGGATTTTCCGTGAAGCTCAGAAAAATTGAAATATCACTTTCCACTCTGCGGGCTAGTTTTAAATAGGGCGAATCCCAGGGGACCGCGGGATTTTTAACCACTAAATCGGCCTTAGAAAAATCTTCCTCTTTATGTTCTCCCAGCACGTACCTGATGGGAAAAGCCTTCAATTTTTCAATGGTAGGAGCAAGAACCTCCTGCGATCTGAGATCGGTAATGGTGAGATTCGCTCCGGCTTTGGCAAGAAATAGCGCAGAAGCAAGCCCTCCGCCGTGCAGCCCAAGGCCCATGATGGTTATATTGCTGTTTTTCAGCTCATTTTTATTTAACATGATTGGTTAGCATAAAAAAAATACCATAGCTTTGCAAGATGCCAAGAATAGGGATACAATATATAAACTAGGGGGATCCGTATGAGGAAATTATTCATTATCCTTGGGGCTTTTATATTTGCAGCCCTTTCTTTGTCGGCTCAGTTTGGGGCTGAAATAGTCTTTGCCGAAGGAGATATGTTTACTGTGGTTTCTCCCGATGGGAAAAGCCAGAGCTATGAGCCCTTAATGGACGATGTCTTAGGCATGACCATTGCACTGGGAGAAACGATTCTCACTGAGCGTGGAACCTATATTGAAATTATTCTGAACAATTCATCCACCATTATAAAAATTGCAGAAAATACCACCTTTCGACTTAAGTCTCTCAGTGCAGACGGCGGTGGCGTTTTAGAGGTAACCTACGGCAGAATCCGGGCCAGGGTGGATAAATTTACCAATGATCAAAATTTTTGGATAACCGGATACGACACTGTTGCCGCAATCAGAGGTACGGATTTTGGCTATGACCTTTTTTATGATAACAATGATGCAACTTCAGCAAGGAGTACCTCCGTCTATTGCTTTGATGGAGAAGTAGAAGTTATACAGCAACGCTTAGATCCTCAGGATGTGATAGATTCAAACAAAAGGTTGGAAAGTAAGGATCCTCTTAGCATTACCAATGATGAAATGGTTACTGCTCAAAGCAACACTCCCGGAGATCCCCTGGTGAAAATCCCATTGAATCAAGAAATAAGGGATTACTGGGAAGAACACGATTTTGTCGGTCAGCCTACAGCACTCTCGGAAATTCCTTACCAAGAGCCTGAAGCTATACCCATGGAAGAACCTGAGGAAGAAGTGGAAATCCCTCTGCTTCCCCAAAACCAGGAAGAATTAACCATAAATATAGCAGCTCCCATGGATGATAAACAGGTTCGTTACCGCCGGGCTGCCAATATACTGTTGGGTGTTGGAGTGGCTTCTATCTCCGGAGGTGTGATTTCCTATATTGTAGATACCGATAATAACCAATTGCTCATGCAGTTTTTAGTTGGTCTAGGCGGTGCCTATATGGTGGTTGGTGGCGGTTTGCATATCGGCGCAATGACTATGGACTCTCCATAGGCTTTTTTTCCAGGGTTTCCACCGAAGATATAAACCAAGCATCCTTCTTTTGGGCCAGTTCAACCCTATCGACTCTTTGGATAATAACCGGTACTCCTGCAGTGTCTTCTTCCGATGATGGGGGGAACCAGCTGAGATAACTTACCTCGAATTGATTTGTCTGTAGCGGGGTTATTTCAAGTTCCGTATAACCTAAAACTGATTGATTCCTGGTAATGAAAGGAGCCCCTTGATCTAGCCATTCTTCGGGACTCATCGCATCTTCTCCGCCTACCCTAGTGGTTCTCATTGCTTCAAAGGTATAGACTAGATCCATATCTTTTAAAACATCGGAATTTCTTCTATGTATGGTCATCTCCCCGGTGGTTTCCGAATCCAGTTGCTCCAGAGCGGAATAAAACTGTTCCACCACCTCCAATTGAGTTAAACCGATGGTGAAGGGAGGCTCCAGGATCTTTTGAACTCTCTTGCTCACAAAAAATATAAGCATCAGCGTTGCTGCTGTTAGCAGAATCAGTTTGATTTTATTCTTCATAAAATAACGCTGTCTGCTGAAACTCAGAAGACTTTTATCCCAGGAGCGTAGAAAACTTTCAGGAATCTCCTGGGTTTCCTGTGGTTCGAGCTCCATCCAGCGCTGCAGGTCCGGAGGATTTCCCTGAAGTCCCTGATATATCATTTCTGTTTCCCTGGAAGAATTTAAAACATTCTTTAAGTCAGGAATGACTCTGGTGCGGATCTCCTGATCCAAGGGCTCTTCTTCCTGCTGAATCCAGGGATGGAATCCAAAGAGGCGTCTAAAATCCAAAAGAGCCAGACTGTAACTTAGTCCGACTGCCCCTTTTAAATCCGGATGGCAATATCGGATTAGTTCATGGTAACCGCCAAAGGGGCTCAATTTAATAATCTCATCCATCAATTTAGGTGGGAATAGAAAAAAGCCGCCTCCCCGAATCTTGGCGAAGTGTTTGGGTGTAAAACGACAGTGTTTCATATCTTTCAGCTCATTAAAAAAGGCTGAGAGTTCCTTCAATTCTTTAACATCGGCAGTGTATTCTAAATCCAGAGGTTCCAAATCCAAGGCTGGGCCGAAGAAGATTAATTTATTATTCTCTTCAAAGCTTCCTTCTATATGCCAAGGCTCCAGCTTTCCCTTCCAAATATAACCACAATCCTGCTTTAGGCTGACAAAATCACTACTGGTGAAATTCTTACTATGAACCATGGTTAATAGAGCAAGTTTTTTTTCCTGGTTATGAGTTTTTATACAAAAGTGTTGTTTTTCCATGTGTCACCTCCGAGATTAACCCCTATTATAGAAGGTTTTTGAAAAAATGAGAGCAGGTTTTAAAGGAAGTATTAGATTTTTTTAATTCGTTCTTGTAGAATATAAGTAATGAGCGAAGTAAATGATAGTTCCCAATGGCTGGAAGATGATGAATTCATCGACGGGGAATCCCTGCTTCAACAGCAGAGCCTACAGGGGAAGCAATTATACAGTTATCATTCTCTAATCACAGACATACCCAAAATCGATATGCTGAGGGAGAGTACCATCTGTCATGGCCCTGGTTATATCGAGGTAAAAGAGAATCAAGTCTACTCATTAAATATGAAACGACGCATAGCTTCGGCGGTATATAATCCCACTGTCTTTAGTCGTCTCTTTGGGGGCAAGGCCCGTGAAGTTTTTCAATTATTAAAAAAAGAAGGCTACGTAGAGGCTGTTAACGGAAAAATACGTATCCGTTCTCGCTTCAAAGTGGTGGAACCAGAGGAGTTTCATCTTTCGGCAGCTCCACACTGGGAAGAAATGATCTTTAAGGCCCTACAGTCTTTATTGGTGGAACGGTTTCCCGTTCATAAGGATAATCCTGCCCAGGTGGTGGACATGCTTTTTTCGCGGACACTCCAAAAGGTTCCAGCTGTAAGGAACAGTTCCAGACTTTATTTGTTTCGAATGGGCAATACCCTGCTCTCTGTGGATTTTACGCAACCCCCCAGTCCTGAACTTTTGGAGTTGGTACGCCTAAGATTGGAGTTGGTTTTTGAAGAAAATATGGAGAACTTCTTTCAAATCGTATCTTCCTATTCTTCCGATGAAACTATGTGGCGGCAAAGGAAGGATAAGGGTGAAATATTCTTTGAAACATTGGCCACTTTTTTAGGTAATGCCTGGAAATTCTTTGATCTGCAGGAATGCAGGGTTCAAATAAACGGTGGAACAGATCTTTATAAATTCTGCAATGGTTCCATGGTTTATGAACTGGATAAACAGGGCGAAGGGCACATGAGGCGCAGCGGAGATACCTCTTTCCCAGATAAAGTGGAAGATGTCCATAAAGAATATATGATTCGCTCCATGCAGTTGGGTATTAATCGGGATAATTATGAGCCGGTGATCATGGATCTTTATATGAAAAGCCGCAGTCTGCATAATGTTAATCCCCGGTATAATCATTTACATCATAAATTCATTCTGCTTCTTATAGAAAACCTGGGTAAGACCATCGATAAGGCAATTCCTGCTTTAAAAGCCGAAGAAATGAAAAAGCATTTAAAATGGAAAACCTTTTTGGACCGTTCCCGGCTACGTTCCACCAGTTGGGGAGAAGATATTTACCGTATTCTGGTGGATTCTGTGGGTATCCTGAGAATCTTTATGGGTCTCAACGAAGTTTCCTTTTTTACTCCCGATGAAGAATTTCGTAAAATGCTTCAGATTTATAGAGATAATCAACCCAGCGTAAAGATGAATTTTTCCCTGCTTAATTCCATGCCTACACAAAAAGATATGATGTTAAAAAATCAAATTTGTATCAGGCTGCTTGAGGTAATTGGAGAGCAGCTGACATTGATCATTGCTCTACCTGTAATCAATCAGGAAGAAGAGGGATATTTGCAGGGCACCTTTCTGATGAAACAAATTACAAAAATCGCCCGGGGTCTGGTGATGGATTATCCAAAGGACTTCAGTTATGAATTGGTCTCTCGCTGTTTAAATGGAAATCCCATGGTTACCATGACAAATATTGTGGCGAATTGGCCCTTAGGGGATTCTGACAGTCTCCAGGTGGCCAAGGATAATCGAATTACCCAGTTCGCTTCAAGGCTGGTAGACAGCTCTTCACAGTTTTTTGATATGATTCAGTTTATGGATAGCAATGTGGAAGCCGGTATAACCAACATGCGTGGAAGCCGGGACCGCCTTACCGGACTTTATAACCGACAGAAGTTCAACCAAATTCTCGATGGGCGTTATAACGATAAGAATCCTTTTGGACTGATTTTTATAGATATGGATATCTTCAAAATTTATAATGATGCCATCAGTCACAGCTTTGGAGACCGCCTATTAATCGGTATCGCCGAGCGCATATTAAGCTTTTCAAGATTGTACAGCCAAAAGGCTATCCCAGGACGATTCGGCGGTGATGAATTCTGCTTTGCCCTTTCAGATATCCATCAGGACCGTTTTGAAGAGGCCGCCAGTAATCTGTTTCGTTATATTACCAATGAACCTCAGCCTGTAAAATTTTATTACCATGAAAAAAAGAGCAACAGCCCCTGGGAAGTCAATGCTATTTCCTTTTTGCATCGTCTGCTTAGACCCGATGTCGGAGGAGCCCGCGGTGCCGCTTCGGAGTTTGTAGAACCTCGGGATGCAGGACCAAGGATGAGGCTCTTGGAAATTTATAGCTATTATCAGAAAGAAAAGGGAAACGTAGACAATTCCTGGCTGGAAAGTATCATGTCTATGGAAAGCCTAGATGAAGAAAGTATTAGTGACATCACCGATTTTCTATGTAAGGTAGTTTTGGCCAAAATACAGAGAAATAAAATGTTCGAGGGAGTGGAGGGACTCTTTTCCGAGACTCTTGATTTGTTTATTAGGCTTCAACTGATGAATAAAAACACCAAGCAGCTCCGAGTGGAAATCGCAGAATTTCTCAAGGGGACTCCCGTTATTCTTTCCATGCATTTCAAGATAAGTGCTGGTCTCGCTCATACCGATGAGGACAGGCTTCGTTCCGTCTCTGCCCTGTTTAAAGCCGCAGACAGCCGAGCTTATATAGCCAAACACAATGGAAGAAACGGATTGTTTGGTCTGAATAATCAGCGGCTGCTATAATTCTGAAAAAATCTCTCCGCTGAATCGTTGAAATTCTACCTCGCTCTGTTGCCATGCTTGACCATGCAGACCGGCTTTTATGGAGAGATGTTCCAGAAGTGTTTTTTTGTCCCATGCCTGTTCTGGACCCACTTGGGGAAGAAAAACGGCGGAATGGAAGCCTTTAGTCAAATAAACACCATGGGTTCCCATTTCAAAATCCAAAGGTCCAGCCATTTTTTCAAAGGGCGTTAGAATGGTCACTTCAATGGAAATCTCCTTTAATTCCTTACGCTCCAATGAGGGGAAACGGGGATCCTTAAGGGCTGCACTGCGTGCATATTGGTAGACCATGGCAGGCATTTTCCCCTGGCCCTGAATACAGCCTATACAGCCTCTCAGCTGTCTGTATTTCTGAAGTGTAACAAAAACACCCTCTTGGGATTCTTCACCTTCACCGGGTTCATCCAATTTACCGGAAAAATAATCCTCCAGGGATTTTCTTGCCAGGTTCGGCCAATGGTAATCCATTTAAAGTCCTCCTTCTCGTAGGGGGATTTTTCCTCCCCAGCTGCAGTAATATTGGGAATCCTTTTTTTCAGTATAAACGCTCTTGCCCCGGAGCTCCAGTTTTAACGGCAAAAGACCTGCCGCGGAAAGTAGGGACAGGGGGCCTGAGAAACAACCTGGAAATTCCTGGGACTGATGGAATATTTCGGGCCAAGCTGGAGGATGGTTTATCCATTGTTTAAGTTTTTGAAAATCCCTTTCTGCCTGTTCGCCGGGGCAGAAAATTCCCGTATTTGCACTTAGGATAATAAGCCATTCCTCCAGGTTTTCCCTTGGGGGAATCAGTTCCTGGGCTGCCTGCTCAATGGCTTTTTCATCCATTGTTCCCATGAGCAGGGGGATAATTCTCACTTTTGGGTGGAAGGTCTGAACCATGGGCAGATGAATCTCCAGGTCGTGCTCCTCTTCGTGAGGGCGTTGATCCTGATGATAGAGGGAGCATCTTTTATTGAGAGCTCTCATTTCTCTTGATGCCAGTGGAACCGGACCCAGGGGCGTTAAAAAATACCGATTCCCCGGATATGCCAACGGGCAAATACTCTCAAGATGTACCGGACCAATCAACAATATCTTTTTTATTCCGGCGGAGGATTCTTTCCAGGCCTGCTCCAGGGCAGGAAAGATATAATCCCAGCTTCCATGGGGTAGCAGCAGGAAGTTGTATGTTCCCCGGGGTTTTAGAGGAGCAATTTTTTGCCGTAATTTCTCAACCTCCGAGGGGTAAAGAATCCCCTGTGCCAGGGGCTGTCGGTTTTGTTTAATTTTCATGGTAGAGCCTTTTAAGCCTTTGAGGATCTTTTCTGATGGAGAGGTTTTTTTCCTGAGTTGGAATAACCAGCCCCTTGGGGCCATTTTTTGCACGGCGCAGGTATTTTACCTGGGTGTAATGCATATCCGCCAGAGTCTGTTCCTTGGCCTTACTGAAGACTAACGCTAGATTAGCTGCATCCAGCAGTACATCTAGAGGAATGGTTTTGCCCTTTGGTCCGGAGATAAAGACATATCCTCCTGGGTAATCCCTGCAGTGAAGCCAGGTATCGTTCCCCCGGGCCTTTCGCAGCAACGCATCGTTTTCCCGGGCATTTCTGCCGGCCCGAATGATAAAACCCTGGGCAATAAACTGCAGGCCCGGGCCCTGGCTTTTAACCGCTTTTTTTGTACTGCTGTTCTTGGATTCTTCCAGCCAGGTTTTTAATATGGATATATCCTGGCACTCTTCCAGATCTTTCTGCCGCTGTTCCAGCAGATATAGCCTATGCAGATCCGTAGGGCTTTGATCCTGTTTTTCCTGACGTTTCTTTTTTTTATATTTTGTATAATATTCCTGAGCGTTGGCCCAGGGATCCAGCCGGGGATTTAATTCGATGCGCTGCAGTGTCGAATCCAAGGAAATCTCCAGCCAGCTATCCCCCTGTTGTATCTGATGCTGGTAGGTCATAATAAGGTCACCCAATTCCTTTAGCCTCGAGGAATCTCCCTTATCTTTGAGCTGCTGCTGCTTATTCAGCCGTGTACTTAGAGAGGTGATTTCACTGTTTAAAAGAGTCTTCAACCCCTCTTTAATCTGCCTGATTACCCTCTCTCGTTCTCTATCTTTGTAGAACTTGGCCACTCGCAGATTCAAATCACCCTGGCCGGGGAAATCCTGGGGTTCTCTTTCTTTCCCCTTGGACTGCGGTACCTTCTGTTCATCCCAAGGCTTCCCGGGCGTTTCCATTCTTTTGGGGCGCCGGCTGAAACAGTCCAGAATGATCCCTTCTTTGTCGCAGAGTATCAGGTTGCTGTTGTTTTCCCAAAGCTTTATATAAAGACGGAAAGATTCTTCACCCTTGGAAAAATCCCAACGAATTATACGCTCCCGGCCTAGCTGGGTACTTTGCTGCAGTTTAGATCCCTTGATCCGGCTTTTCAAAAAAGCGGTGAACCTGGGAGGTTTTGACAGAGCCCGGTGTTTTTCTTCTGTCCGATGTATTCTGAGGGCCTGGGGCATCAGGCTGATGAGCACCCTCTGTTCCAATCCCGGTTTATAAAATTGAAAGATCAAATGGTGATAGTCGTATTGAATAATCTCCTGTAAAAAACTTCCCTGCAGATCCATCTCCTGGAGTAATAGATCTATATCTCGATAATTAAGGGACAAGTTTTGCCTCCTGCGGCGTTGGATGATCACGGCCTATGAGCTGCATCTTAATAGGCTAACTCTGTTATGTCAAATTATGAAACAATAGGTCTTTGTATACAGGCCATTCAATACTATAATAGCTATATGAGGTTCTGGGTTTTTATTTCACTGATATTCACATTCTCTTTAACTTTGATTGCCCAAGAGCGAAGTTTTCATTTTTTTGGATGGTCCGACCATGGGCATTTTTCCTGGTATGAACAGGGTCGAGACGATGAAGGTTCCTTTTATCATTTCCAAATTGTGGATTTGGTAAGCGATGAAGTTCTTGTGGAAGAACTGGTTCACAGTCCTACCACTCAACAAGATGAATTGGTCCAGGAAATTTCTTTGCGTTTTAACAGCAGTATAAGCCTCTATGACTTGGACAGCAGTGATATGGGGCAGTCCATGGAACAGACATTTCAATATCAGAATAAAGACTACCGCCTGGCCATCGTTCAGCAGGATACTCCTGTCTTAAGGCTGTTTAACAGCAGCGACAACTCTTATAAAGATGTTACGGCTCTTCCGAATAGTAAGCATGAGGATTGGGAGCTTTTAGGGGGATTGATAAGCCCATACGAAAAAAGAGCTGCCCTAGTGGTTTTTGACCGTGTCCGGGGGATTCACCGGGTATTTGGTTCCCATTTAACCCTGAGTTTTCAAAGTCTGAATTACCACGCAGGAGACTTAATCGAAGCGGTGTTATGCGGTCAGTATTATATCTGTCGACTACTGCTAAGCCAAGGCGTTTCTCCCGAAGAAGCCGATCCACGGGGATATAGTCCTCTATTGCTGTCCGCCCGCAATGGGAAATGGGATATTGCCATGCTGTTGCTAGATCAGGGCGTCTCGGTGTCTCTACAGGATGACCGGGGAAACCGGGCTCTGCATTATGCCGTCATGGCAGGTCAGCTACCCTTGGTTCGTAAATTATGTGAAGCAGGCTCTTCTCCCCAATGGAAGAATCTACAGGGGCGAAGCGCCTTGGATTTAGCACGGGGGCAGGGGGCCATGGAATCTTTATTAAGGAGTTTTTTATGATCTATCCCTTGGGCGAAGATATACCCGAGTTAAGAGGCCAGGGCCATTATCTTGCACCCTCCTGCTCGGTGGTGGGCAGAGTCATTTTGGAAAGCCGGGTGAATATATGGTTTAACGCAGTACTTCGGGGAGATGTGGAGTACATACACCTTGGAGAGGATACCAATTTTCAAGACTGTGCGGTTGGTCATACGGATTTTGGCTTTCCCTTAATTTTAGGTTCGAGTATCACCGTGGGTCATGGGGCGATACTCCATGGCTGCCAAGTGGGCGATCATAGCCTGATCGGTATGAATGCCGTGGTTCTCAATGGTGCAAAAGTGGGAAAACACTGCCTTATTGGGGCACAATCCCTGGTTCCCCAGGGTAGGGTAATTCCTGATTATTCCATATTTTTGGGTTCTCCTGGAACGGTGGTAAAAACCCTAAGCCCTGAGGCAGCTCAGAAAATAAAAAAGAACGGTCAATTCTATGTGAGCTTGGCGGAACGCTATCTTAAGGAATGCTTAATGTTCCCATAATCTGACATAGGGAATTTATATATTTACGTTCCTATAAGTATCATCCTATAAAACTGGAGTAAATAAAATTGATTTAACTTTATTGGGGGCTGTCGCAAAAGTCATGATTTATTTCTGAGACAATGCGATTTTTGAACCAGCAACGCAGTGTAGATGTACTACATGAGTAGCCCGTGCAGAAAAGCAATGCAGTATCAGGGCTTAAAGGGGATTTTTGCGACAGGCCCTTTAATCTAGATAACCTCTATCGGCGATATACTGCTCTACCGCCCTGCGATCGTCGGGGTCTATTTCACTTCGGTAGATATCCATGAAGTTCTCGTCGTATTTGGTTGCTGTATAGAGCAGGGATCTTGCAGAAGAATCCTTACGATCGCCCAGAGATTTAAATACATGATAAACCTCTATATAGGCATTTAATATTTCATCACGTTCAGCCTCGGTATAACTGTCTCCTACACCAAGCCGATTGTAAATATCTATAATCTCATCGGGAAAAATCAGGTCGGGATCGTCGGAACTCATGTCGTTTCTAACGTAAAGATCGGGCCAAAGGTAGATATCGTCCCAGTACTTACCAGTGATGAGAGAGAAGGACTCTCCGGGTTTCACTTTATGAGTGCCGGTGATAAAACGCAGAATCTCTTCTTCCTGGGGTGTCAAATCTTCTTTTTGGACTTCTGGAGGAGTAGGAATCTCTTGTGTTTGCTCTATCATCTCTTCTTCCTGGGGCTCCAATACAACTTCTGGAGGATCCAGGCTCAGAGCCTTAATATAATGGTAGTTCAAGGCTACAGCTCTACTGCGATTTTTAACTAAAACCTGGGCTAATAACAGGCCGATTAAAATCAACATCATAATGAGTAGGCTTATCTTGAGAATCTTGTTGTTCCCCATACCTTTAATTATAGGTATGCAAAGGGTAAAAACTCAATCATTTTTTTACAGCTTCCAGGGATAATCCCATAGCGCCGGTAATTTCTACAGAAATTCGGTCTCCCGCCTGAAGATGTTGATCCATGGGGATTTGTATATTCACCATTCCCTCGGTTCTTCCATTAATCCGGTCACCCTTTCTTGAGGGTCCTGTCACCAGCATTTGGGTCTCCCGGCCGATTTGTCTTTGATTCCATTGTCCCGAGGTTTTCATCAATACTTCTGTCAGACGGTGAAGCCGCTCTTTTTTTATTTGCTGGGATACTGTGTCTTCCCAGCGACTACTTTTGGCCCCTGGACGGGGGGAATAACAGGCAATAAAGGCCATGTTGTATTCAAATTCCTCCATGGCCCTGAGGCTGTTCATAAAATGTTCTTCCTCTTCTCCGGGGAATCCCACTATGATATCGGTAAACAGTGTGGCCTGGGG
Source organism: Spirochaetaceae bacterium (assembly GCA_027858495.1). Taxonomy (GTDB): domain Bacteria; phylum Spirochaetota; class Spirochaetia; order DSM-2461; family DSM-2461; genus JAQICO01. The sequence continues at coordinate 8,382 of JAQICO010000204.1, read as the reverse complement.
CAGTTTTTTTCGGATGGTTTCTACAATCCTTCTATAGTCTTGTAGATTGTGGCTGCGGTTCATGTCTCCCAAAATTTTATCATCGCCGGACTGCAGGGGCAGGTGAATCTGCTTGGCCAAGGAGGGGTATTTTGCCATTACTTCAATCACCTCATCGGTCATATCCCGTGGATGGGGCGAGGTGAAATATATCCAGGGCTTCTGTTTTTGCTGTTCGGCCCGCAGGGCCAGCTGCTCCAAAAGATGAGGAAAGGTCAATTCCGTGCCTTTTTTATCCAGTCCATAGGAATTTACATTTTGTCCGAGTAGGGTGACGTTGTGAAACCCCCGGCTCATAAGACTGTCAAATTCATCTAGAATTTCTCCGCTGGGTCTGGATTCCTCTCGACCGCGGGTATAGGGTACAGCACAGTAGGTGCAGAACTTATTACATCCGTTTTGAATGGGAATATAGGCCTCATATTTCGACTGGTACTCTGGATTGATCTGCCAGAAGTCTCCTTGCGTTTCCTGGGGAATCTGCTGCAGTTGATTTTTCAAACTGGCTGGTGTTACCACTCCATATTGGCCGATCATTTCTGGCAGTGCAGCCATTTCTTTGGTTTGGAAAACCAAATCAAAGAGTTTCAGAAACTTTTTTTTATCATCCTCTAAAATGCAACCGGTTAAAAAGGTCAGAAGGTTTTTCGTTTTTTTTTGCTGGTTCCATTTATGAATCCGGTTAAAGACCTTATCGATAGCTTTTTGCCGTACCGAACAGGCTACTACTCCAAGTATTTGGGCATCCTTTTCTTCTTGAGTTTCGCTGAAGCCCATGCTGTTGAATATGCTTTTTATCCGTTCTGAATCTGACAGGTTCATTTGACAGCCCAGAACTAAAAGGTAGTATTTCATAATTATCGGTCCTGAAATTTATTGAATTGGGATTGGAATATAACAAAAAAGCTTATTTTTTGTAAGCATCACCTTCCTTGGATTGAGAAAATCGCTATAGATTTAAAGCCTTAAGCCCCGATGTATTAAAGTAATACATATTATATAGCTATAGAGCCTAGTTAATAAGCTCTGGCAATTCATAGGGCAAATGTTTAAACTTAAGACGAGGGACCATGGATAACAGACTGGATAAAATACTTGAAATAGATTCAGAGCTCAACAAGATACAGGACTTGGACCTGCTTCTTGAAAAGATTCTCTATGAAGCGAGAAAAGTCACCAATGCAGATGCCGGTTCGGTCTATTTGGTTGAAAACAATCAACTGGCAATAAAACATTCCCATTGTGAAACCCTTCAGAAAAAACTGCAAAAAGGAGAAAAGCTGATCACGGCCTTTTTTAAAGTCCCAATCAGTGATAAGTCCATATCAGGATGGGTTGCAGCCAATGAAGAGCCTCTGAATATTCCTGATATGTATAACATTCCCGTTGACAGACCTTATAGATTTAATCAGGCTTTTGACAAAAAAAGCGGTTATAAAACGGTATCTTCACTGACCTTTCCTCTTATCTCAAATCAAGGAAAGGTTCTTGGAGTCCTGCAGTTGATGAACGCTCAGGATGAGGACGGGCTGGTCATTCCCTTTAATCCAGGCGATGAACCCTTTGTTACTCATTTTGCCAGTGTGGCTACGGTGGCATTGCAACGGGCCCAGTTGACCCGTACTCTTATTCTACGAATGATCCGTATGGCAGGGCTCAGGGACCCAAAGGAAACCGGAGCCCATGTTAACCGAGTTGGAGCCTATTCTGTGGAAATCTACGAAGCCTGGGCCCGCCAGAGAAAAATACCTCAAAATGAACTGGTCCGCATGAAGGATATTCTGCGTATGGCCTCCATGCTCCACGATATAGGCAAGGTCGCAATTCCTGACAGTGTGCTTAAAAAGCCAGGGAAACTGGACGTTGATGAATATAACATCATGAAGACCCACACCCTACATGGTGCAGAAATTCTAATTGACCAGGAATCTATCACCGATACCCTTGCCCAGCAGGTTGCCCTGCGCCATCATGAAAACTGGGATGGAAGCGGTTACCCGGGAATGGTGGATATTCTCACTGGAAAAATCCTCCAGGAAGATGAAAATGGAAAACCACGAGGATTAAAGGGAGAGGAAATACCCCTGTTTGCACGAATCGTCTCTCTGGCAGATGTGTTTGATGCTCTGATTTGTAAAAGAGCCTACAAGCCCGCCTGGTCCGAAGAGGACGTGCTGAAAGAAATGCAAAAGATGAGCGGTTCGAAATTTGAACCTGAATTGGTGGAAATATTTATGGAGATCATGCCCACCATACGTAATGTTAGGCAGCGTTATCCCGAATAATCCCGAATTATTTATGATTATAGCCGGATTTTAATCCCTGGGCATATAAAACACCGCAGGCTTCATACATACCCATGGCGGTCTGCATTAGGATGATTCCCGATTCTTTGGCCAGGCTTTGCATGTCCTGGGTTATTTCTTTTTCTCTTACCAAGAGTATAAAATCTATATCCGCCATTTCAGCGGTTCTAATGGCTTGAATGTTGGCCAGGCCAGTTACCATAAGAGCATTTTCCGGTTCAAGGGTGAGTATATCGCTCATAAGGTCTGAGCTGCATATCATGTCAATCTTCGATTGCAGATCCTCCCCGCAAATAAGTTTTCCCTTTACCAATGTAAGTATATCCTGCAGTATCATCTATGCTCCCTTTGTGGCCGAATTATATCCACAAATGTAAAATTAATCAAAGGAAGGGCATCAATAGTTGAAAACTCTTGATGCCCCAGACAAATCCAAGGCGAAATCCTGGATTATTCCTCCCTTCTAAATTATTAATTTGGTGGAAAGTAAATAAGGTCACCTATCATCAAGACCGGAAGATATATACTGCCCTCCCAGCCAAAGTCCTCAATGGCTCCCTTGATTTCTGATTTAATGGCCGGGTCCGTCACGTCATAAAATTCATAGGCAATTCCCTGGGCTTGAAAATATTCCATAAGGTCCTGGGTGCGTTGAGAGGTCTCCCTTCCATAAAGCTTAATAGGATCTCCATCGCCTGAGTTCAATTCTTCTTTGCTATAGCTTCTGAAGGTTGTCATAAAACTTTGACTGTCCACCGCACCCACAGCCTGTTCTAACAGTTCCCCCTGAGGAGAAAATAACTGCATGGAGGGAAAACCCTCAAAGTCAAATTGATCAACCTGGGGATTTTCATCGGTGATATAGGTAGCTACGAAACCCTGATTAAGAAGATTGATCACCTGAGGATCCTTCAATGTATTTTCTTCCAGCCATTGGCAATAGGTACACCAGCTGGGTGCAGTGAGCAGTACCAGGATATTTTGTCCGGTCTGTTGCGCCCTGGTCAAAGCACTGTCATAGTCTTCAATCCAATTGATTTGTTGTGAAGCCAGGGGAAATAATAGGAATAATAGGATTGATATCAGTAGGATTTTTTTCATGTGTACCGCCTTTTACTGCATTTCCAACCGTCGAATTTTCTACAGAGGGTTGTTTCTTTATTATAGGTCCAGCGTCGGTAGATTTCCAATGTTGATTGTTAAAATATTCACTATCTCTTGCCATAGAATGGGAACATTGAAAGCAGCTCTTCAAGCTTTCCCTGGTTTATGATACTTTCAACCATGGTAAACCATTCCCCTTCTCAGGAAATTATCCTTCAGGGATTTAAAAAGAATAAACACCAATACCGGCAAAAGCTGAAATTCTTAAAACAAAAAAATCCTTCAAATCTGGATATGCTCTTTTTGAATGCCCACGAAGAGGTTTTTAAAACATTTGACTGTCTCGATTGTGCACGATGTTGTAAGTTTTTAGGTCCCAGGATCATCCAAAGAGATATACTGCGTTTAAGCAAAGAATTGAAGATCAATTCCAGGGATTTTATTCTTCAATATCTTAGGATAGATGAGGACGGGGATTATGTCTTCAAGTCCATGCCCTGTCCCTTTTTGATGGATGATAATTGCTGCATGGTATATGGAAAACACCCCAAAGCCTGTCAGGACTATCCCCATACCGATTCAAGAAAGATGAAGAGTCGGCTGAATGCCCTGCTTAAGGACTGTGAAATTTGTCCTGCAGCTGTAATTATATTGGATAAAATATTGGGCGAAATCCTATGAAATGAAATAAATAGGTGAACAAAGCAATGGACCGGTTTATACTGTAAATAAAGTAAGGTAGTTATGTTATGAAAAAAATATGGATACTACTGTGTCTGAGTTTAGCCTTTATTGTTTCCGCCAATGGAACAAAGGATCTTGCAACCACGGAAGAAGGACCCATTGAGGGTGTTTTAACCTATATGGAAGGTGATGTCTGGGTAAACGATGCCTTTGCTGAATTTGGAATGATCGTTCCTGCAGATGGCCGGATTAAAACCGGTGTTGACGGCTATTGTGAAATTCAGTTTCTGGGGAAAAATATATTCCGCCTTCAGGAAGACAGTATTCTTCAGCTTCAGCTGAAAAGCAGCGGTAGTTCTTTGAATTTACAGCAGGGTACAATGGCCGCATTATTCGATAAATTAGACCGCCTCACCGGGGAGGATCCGCTGCAGGTTCTTACTCCTACCACCGCGGCGGGAATTCGTGGAACCGCGGTTTTTATCAATGTGGAGAGCCCGGAATCCACCTACCTTTGCGCCTGTAATGGCTCGGTATTTGGAGCCTCCGCCGATGGATCTGTTTCTGAACTGATAGAATCTGGTGAGCATAAAGCCGTGCGTTTTCAAAGGGTGGGAGATGAAATAACCCTGAACCCTGCCGGATTGGAATACCATAACAGCAGCGATATGGATGTCCTGGCTCGAGCCATTAAGACAACCATCAACTGGGGATATTATTAACCAAGGGCTACATCCAGACTCATCATCACAGCGAATCCTATCATTGCACCCATGGTGGCCAGGTGGGTGTTACCGGAGTTTTGGGATTCTGGAATAGCTTCTTCCACAACAACAAAAATCATGGCTCCGGCTGCAAAGGCCAGCATGAAGGGTAAAATTGGTCGCATAGCTAAAACCAGCCATGCACCCAGTACACCAGAGATAGGTTCTACAAATCCTGATAACTGTCCGTAAAAGAAGGCTTTCTTTCTAGAGAACCCTTCCCGTCGAAGGGGTACTGCAACGGCGGTACCTTCGGGGAAATTTTGAATTCCTATACCCACGGCCAAGGCCATAGCTGCTCCCAGCGTGGCCGAAGGGATTCCTGCCGCCACTGCCCCAAAGGCTACTCCCACGGCGAGACCCTCCGGAATATTATGAAGAGTTATAGCTAGTACTAAAAGGGAGCTTTTCTTTAAGGATGTCTTAACACCCTCGGCCTTTTCAATGGGGTCTCCAATATGCAGGTGAGGCATAATGCGGTCGGCAATACGAAGAAATATTCCTCCAGCTATAAAGCCGATCACGGGGGGAATCCAGGGCCTCAGACCCATTTGTTCTGAAAGTTCAATGGCCGGTGCTAATAGTGACCAGAAACTGGCTGCTATCATAACGCCTGCGGCAAAACCCAGCATTCCATCTAGAACCTTTTTACTTATTGTTTTAAAAAAGAAAACCGTGGCAGCACCAAGGGCTGTGACAAACCAAGTGAAACAGGTTGCCATAAGAGCTTGTAAAACTGCCGGTTGTTGAGAAAACCATTCCACAATATTACTCCCATAAAATATTTATATCGATTACATTTTATGTTAGTGGAATTTTCCCGGCTGTCAAGGTTAATCGTTCTTTTCTTCCTTCTTGTTTTCATGTTGAATGAATACCGATGTTTGCGCAAACAAATGGTTCATGATATACTGACGAATAATTTTACTAAGGGAGATATTATGGCAACCCAAAAAGATGTGGCCAAACTGGCCAATGTCTCTTTTATTACAGTTTCCCGAGTGATTAATAATAATGGTAATGTAAAAGAAGAGACCCGGAAACGTGTTGAAGCGGCCATAAAAGAATTGAATTACTATCCCAACCGCATGGCCCAGGGATTAAATCAGGATCATACCAATACTCTGGGGATTATCACATCAATTCCCGACGATATCTCGGCGGAAGCAAATTCCTATTACCGACGATTAATTACAGGTATAGAACATCGATGTCTTGAACAAGGCTACGATGTGTTGCTCAGTACCTTGCGCGACAGTGGTGCCGGTCTGGATGTATTAAAGCCCTATTACGAACGTAAGGCTGCTGGATTGATTTTGTTGGGAGCTCATCCCTCTCCGCAGCAGAAAGAGTTGATTCAGCAAGAAAAAATTCCCTTTATTATTGTGGGGGATCAATCGGGCGATAGGGTTCTCAGTTTCATCGATACAGATAATTTTCAAGGTATGTATACTGCAGTCAAATATCTAATAGATCAAGGGCACTGTGACATCGCCTATATTAAAGTGGACCGCTGGACCAGAAATGCCCAGGACAGATTTAGGGGCTTTTTAACGGCTATGGATGGGGCAGGGCTTACGGTGAATGATAAACTCATAGGTCTGGGTGATTTTTCAAGGAAGGAGTCCGGGCAGATCTTAAAGGATTTATGGGCTCATGAAAAACGCCCCACCGCCGTGGTATGTACCACTGATTTAATGGCCTTTGGTGTTTATGAAGCGGCCAGGGAACTGGGCATCCGAGTACCTGAGGATCTATCTGTCATTGGTTTTGACGGACATGAAATCGGTAATTATCTATCACCACCCCTGGCGACTTTGGTGCAACCCCTGGAAGAAATGGGTTACCGTGCTGCGGAAATACTCATTGAGGCCATCGACGAAAAAAAAATGGAACCTCAACAGATCATTTATCCAGTGAATTTTGAAGCAAAGGGCAGTATTTCTAAGAGGTCTTGCTGCTGATATTGAAATCCTAGCCTCTCTTCTGTACAATAGCCCCATTCCATTGAATTCTTATTCCCCAAAGTTTGGGATGTCTTAATAAAAGGAACCAATTATGAAACACTATAGTTTAAACCATTTAAAACAGCTGGAAAACGAGGCTATCTACGTACTGCGAGAAGTGGCCGCCCAGTTTGAAAAGCCGGTGATGCTTTTTTCAGGAGGAAAGGACTCCATCTGTATGGCCTGGTTGGCCCGTAAGGCCTTTTCACCAGGTAAAATCCCCTTTCCCATGCTCCATGTGGACACCGGCCATAACTTTGATGAAACCATATCTTTTCGTGACAAGTTTCTTGAAGAGATTGGAGCCAACTTGATTGTACGGACCGTTCAGGAGTCCATCGATAAGGGCCGTGTCGCCGAAGAAACTGGCAATAGAGCCAGCCGTAACGGTCTGCAGACCATTACACTTCTTGATGCCCTAAAGGAATTCAAATTCACCTGCGCCATGGGCGGAGCCCGTCGGGATGAAGAAAAGGCCCGGGCCAAAGAACGTTTTTTCAGCTTTAGAGACTCCTTCGGTCAATGGGACCCCAAAAACCAACGCCCCGAATTATGGAATCTATTCAACGCCCAGCACAATATGGGCGAACATTTTAGAGCCTTCCCCATTTCCAATTGGACCGAGCTGGATGTATGGCAGTATATCGCCATGGAGAAGGTTCCCATGCCTTCCTTATACTTTAGCCACCAGCGTGAAATCATCCAGCGTGACGGAGTGGTTCTGGCACATATCCCCGGAATCACCGATCCTCAAGAAGATGAAGTGGTGGAAACCAGGGATGTACGCTGCCGAACCATCGGAGATATCACCTGTACCGGGCTCTCCCTGTCTCCTGCTAAAACCATTAAAGATATCGTCAATGAAGTGGCCTGTACCCGAACCACCGAACGCGGCGGCCGAGCCGACGACAAACGCTCAGAAGCAGCTATGGAAGATCGAAAAAAACAGGGGTATTTTTAATGAGTAAAACGACTGCTATGGACGCCCGACGAGACCGAGAGGAGTGGCCAAACCGAAGGTTTGGACATTCCCGAGGCGAGGAAGGACGACGCGCGAAGCGCGAAGATCGTAAAAAGCAAGGGTATTTTTAATGAAAAAAACCGACCGCAAAAAGCAAGGCTACTTCTAAGGAGAATAGAACTATGATTAACACAGAAATAGAGAACCAGGAAATAGAAGAATTCAACGAAGAAGCCTACCTGAACATGGAACTGCTGCGTTTTACCACCGCCGGAAGTGTGGATGACGGAAAAAGTACCCTTATAGGACGACTTCTCTACGATTCCAAGGCCATTTTTCAAGATCAAATGGATGCACTGGAAGAAGCCAGTACCCTGCGTGGAGAGGACGGAGTGAACTTGGCCCTACTTACCGACGGTCTTCGTGCGGAAAGAGAGCAGGGCATCACCATCGATGTGGCCTATCGTTATTTTTCCACCCCCAAAAGAAAATTTATCATCGCCGATACTCCCGGCCAC
>JAQICO010000007.1 GCA_027858495.1 Spirochaetaceae bacterium | reverse complement strand
TTATGAACCATCTCAAGATTAATCATCCAGGAGCCGCCGAATCGTATTGGTCAAGCGCTTAAGATCAAGGGGTTTCATAAAATATGCACTAAATCCATTCTTCATGGCCTGGGCAGCGTTGAGTATCAGATTGGTGATAATTCTATGTATATTTACCGGACTGATATATAGAGGATGGGTCTCTTTGAGGAACCGGCATTCCAATTCTATGGCTGAACCCAGACTGGATTGCAGCAGGATAGCAAGTTCCTTAATAATGGGAGTTAAATAACAGCTGCTTTTTAACGATGGATCGAGAGAACTGAAGGATAATACCTGATTTATCAAGGCCTTGGCTTTTTCTCCGGAATGTAAAATCAGTCTAAGATTATCATCCACAGATCTACCCTGGGCCAATCCGCCGGCAAGCAATCCCAGGGATTCCATTTTTTCAGACTGCTTCTGCACCAGCGATTGATTTTCATCACCACTGGAAAAAGCATCATTGAGCATGTTCTTCATCGATAAACATCCACATACCATAAAGATTGACAGATAAATCATTACAAAAGATTTTTTTTCCTATTTGTCACTTATGGATTTAACTTTATTTTTTGTTCCTATTTTAAAATTTAGTACACACAAATACCCATTTCCACTGTTTTTTTAGAATCTGTAACCTTCTGTAACCTAAGAGCTGTAACCTATACAGTTTGCAAAAAATAAAGCTCCCTCATTATGATTGATCAGTATGAGAATAAGATTCTGTGTGTCCACCAAGAAATACATACAGAATTGCCCCTCTCTACTATTACAAGTAAAAGGGTCATTAAAACCAAGGAGGAAAGCTATGGCAGCATTGAATTTAAAACTGAGAGGTAAACTACTTTTAAGTTTTATCATGGTTATTTGTTTTGGAGCATTGGTAGGTCTTTTTGGATTAAGAGGAATTAACAGCCTCAATCTGCAGAATGAGATAGGTTCTCTGGTAAATCGTGCTCTGGCAGATTCACAGGATGTTGAGGCCGCATTTCTTCGCTTCGTCATCTATGAGGATGAATCCTATTTTGAATTATCTGAAGAGGAATTTCAAAACGTCATGGATAATATCAATGAAGCCAGAGAAATGATGAAAAATGAAATTAATAGAAAGAATGCCGCCGATCTTATGGCTGCTATGGAAGCCTATCAGACCAGTAATAGAGAATATCACCACTCAGCCCTGGAACAAATCAGGGTTGGGACACTAAGCGCAGAAGCCGAAGACAGAACTAACTCTGGTATAACTTCTTTATTTGAAGAAGATGTATATAGGAGAATGAATGCCCAAGGGATTGATTTAAATTTTTATCGCGCTGTGGAAGTAGCACAGGAATTACGAAACAGCTTTAACCGTGTCCGTATCTGGGCTCAGAAATACCAGATAGCGGTGAGCACTGAAGACCGGGATTCCATAGAAAATGAATGGAACTCAGAAATTGAAAACTGTATCAGTCAGGTAAACCTCTGTAAGGATAGATTTACCGCCCCCGCAACTCTGGAAAGACTTACCGAGATAGAAGAAGCTTTAATTGATTATTCCGGCTATGTCCAACCATTACGTCAATTGGATATAGATAAAAGGGCTCTACGGGACCTTCAACGGCTTGAATCTACCAAGGTATCGGAATCAGCTAGGCTGGTAAACGACGAGGCTGGTCAGGCCATGGACAATGCCACTCAAGAGGCGTACATCGGTATCATAACCATTCTTGTTGTAGCCTCCCTTGTTGGTATCATTATCAGTCTGATTCTTACGAATAACATCATGAAACAACTGGGCAGTGAACCCGAAGAGATTGCAAACATTGCCGAGGAGATCGCCAAGGGTAACCTGTTGGTTGAGTTTGACGACCGCAAAGAATTGGGTGTGTTTAGATCCATGAAGAACATGACCGCCAACCTGACTCAGATTATGTCGGATATACGTAATGCCACCAATCAGGTTTCTTCGGGTTCTCAACAGATATCCAGCTCAAGCCAGCAAATTTCATCGGGAGCCAATGAACAGGCCTCCAGCACCGAAGAAATATCCAGTTCCATGGAAGAATTGGCTGCAAATATTCAACGGGGATTATTGCCGCCGCCGAATCTTCGCGTAGACGGCTGGGAAGCATGTTTTCATTATGAAG
>JAQICO010000052.1 GCA_027858495.1 Spirochaetaceae bacterium | reverse complement strand
AAGGGAAACCTGGTAATTATAGCCGCCGATAGAACAGCGAAACACAATAAAATGAAAAATACTCCGGTTAACTTTCTAGGAGAGGAAGCCTGGTTTCCCCAGGGAGCCTTTATTCTAGCTAGTTTACTGGAATGCCCCATATATTATATGTTTGCCCTAAGAGAGGATGACAGGGATCTAAACAGCCCCTATGAATTCCATGTATATAAATCGAAGAGTCAATTCAAAAGTTCCCGGAAAGAACGGAAGCAGACTCTAGCCAAATGCACCCAGGAATATGCAGAACACCTTGAAAAGCTTTGTTTGGAACATCCCTTTCAATGGTTTAACTTCTTCGACTTCTGGGAAAAACCAGCGCCTTAATATCACCAGGAGATTAAATATGAAAAAAGTAAAATTTGATGGAACCCCCCTGACCATAGAAGATATTGAAAATATCGCACAAAAAAAAGCTGAATTATCCCTGGAAAATAATTCGGATTATGTTAAAAAAATTGACAAGGGCGCGGCCTTTTTGGATCGGGTATTAAAAGAAAAGGGCGATGTATATGGGGTAACCACAGGATACGGTGACTCCTGTTCGAAAAACGTTCCCAAAGACCGTTATTATGATCTTCCGGTTCACCTAACCCGCTTCCATGGCTGCGGCATGGGGGAACTTTTTGATGAAGAAACCACCCGAGCCATCCTTGCTACCCGGCTTCAGTCTCTGAGTATTGGTTTCTCCGGTGTAAGTTACAATTTATTGGAATCTCTTGCTGGGTTGGTAAAACATAATATTCTTCCAAGGATACCCCAGGAAGGATCTGTTGGAGCCAGTGGAGACCTAACACCTCTATCCTATGTAGCTGCGGCTCTCATAGGAGAAAGAGATGTTTTATTCCAAGGTGAAATCCTTTCAGCTCAAGAAGCTCTAGACCGTTGTAATCAAAAAACAGTGAAATTACGCCCCAAAGAAGGCCTGGCAATTATGAACGGTACCGCGGCAATGACGGCAGTGGCATGCCTGGCATTTAAACGGGCCGAATACTTGGCCGAACTGGCAACACGAGTAACCTCCATGGCATCCCTAGCCCTTATGGGCAACGCCTATCATTTCGAAGACAGATTGTTTGCGGTAAAACCCCATAAGGGGCAAGCCCTGGTGGCCAAGAGGATATTTAAAGATTTAGGTAAACATTCTGAATCGGGAATCATGCCGGAACGTCTGCAGGACCCCTACTCCATCCGTTGCGCTCCCCATGTTATTGGGATCTTTTACGATGCAGCTCCCATGTTACGTCAGTTGATTGAAAATGAATTGAACAGTGTAAATGATAACCCGGTGATTGATCCTGAAAGCCAATCCATTTTACACGGCGGTCATTTTTACGGAGGTCATATTGCCTTTGCCATGGACTCTTTAAAGAATATTATTGCCAATATTGCAGACCTATTAGACCGGCAACTGGCCGTCTTAGTGGATGAAAAGTTTAACCGTGGATTGGCTCCCAACTTGTCAGGCAGTACCGGAGCTTTTTCCTATAACCATGGATTTAAGGCCGTTCAAATAGGAGTCAGCGCCTGGACGGCCGAGGCTCTAAAGAACACCATGCCGGCCAGTGTATTTTCCCGTTCCACCGAATGCCACAATCAAGATAAGGTTAGCATGGGAACCATTTCAGCACGGGATTGTATAAGAGTATTGGAATTGAGCGAACAGGTAGGGGCGGCTTGTTTCTTGGCCATGGTTCAAGCCTTGGATTTACGGGTGAAGGAGGGAGAACTTCGTAAAGAAGGTCTTCATCCCCTGGAAACCCTATTAACGCAGGTTCACGGGGAATTTGAATTTTTAACGGAAGACAGACCCCTGGAAAAGGATCTACGTTCCGTGCTTGCAAAAATTAGAAGCCGATACTGGCAATGGAACTATGATGAATAAAGAATTAACCATAGATATGCCTATTAAAGCAGAATTTTACGATGTGGATTCCATGAATATAGTCTGGCATGGGAATTACCTAAAATATTATGAGCAGGCCCGTTGCGCCTTGTTGGATAAAATTGGGTATAACTACAATGAAATGAAACAAAGTGGCTATGCATGGCCGGTGGTGAAAATTGAATTAAAATATATGAGACCCATAGAATTCAATCAAGAATTCAGAATAAAGGCTACCCTCAAGGAATACGAAAACCGTATTGCCATTTCATATTTGATATATGATTTACAAAGCGGAAAAAAAATCAACCGGGGCAGAAGTACCCAAATGGCCTTAGATATAAAAACGGGGGAAAGTCTCTTTGTGTCCCCCAAGGTCTTTACTGATCGTGTAATAAAGCTGCTGGAGGAATTGGAAGATGAATCTTAAGTTCTTCTGCATTTTAATTTGTTTGCTCTGCAGCCTATCTGTGGGAGCACAGGAAATTTGGAACCATCGGATGGACGAAATCTCAACCCCCATGGTGCAAGAGATATTTCAGGATCTGGCATCCCATGGAATAATGAGATCGGACTATACTCAAAAGAAGACCATCACATCTCTCAACCGGGAGCTGACTAGCAGCGGCACTTTTATATTTATGAAGGACCGGGGCATGGCATGGTTGGTTAAACGCCCCTTTCCTATGAATATCATCGTCACAGAAAACGCCATTATTCAACAGAGTATCGGTGGACTGAGTCAGATAATTGACCTCAATGAAAATCCTACCTTCCATCGGTTTTCCCGCACCGTTCAAGCTATTTTCCTAGGGGATTTTACCTCGGTAAACCGGGATTACCTGCTATATTTCCAGCAAGAGGAAACAGGGGGTTGGACCATGGTGTTAAAACCTAAGGATGAGGATCTACAAAACATGGTTTCCTATTTTCAGCTAACCGGCCATCTAAATATTCAAAGCTTTCTCATTGCAGAAGCTGCAGGAGACCAAATCCTTTACCAATTTCAGAATCTTGAATTCCCTGAAACCCTTCTGCCGGAGGAAACCCTTGTTTTCCCCTAAGGCTCCCGGTGGTGTATCCAATATTTTTAGAAATAAAAATCTCTACATTTGGTTAGGCGGCCATCTTTTACTAATTCTCCTTTTTCTATTCACAGGAGGACTGTCCGTGGGAACCAGCCTCTATGCGATTCTACCGGAGACCAATGAATTAAAAGAGCTGATTCATGTTGAGGAAGAAATGGCTCAACGAATGAATCGTAATATTACCATACTGGTAGGCAGCCCAGAATTCTCTGTTGCCAAGGAACGAGCAGAAGCCCTTATCCTATTTTTAGAGGACCTTCCGGGGATCCAAGAAGTAACCGGCGAGGTGGACCAACAAAGCCTTGGAAACATTCAGGATTTCCTACATGAATATCGCCATAGGGCTTTATCCACTCAAAGCTTAAATGCCCTGGAGAACGGAGATATTTCAACCCTTCAGCAAAATGCATTTTTCTACCTAAGCAGCCCCTTTTCTATGGGGGGACTGGATCACTTAGATGAAGATCCTTTTTTGTTGGCCCAGGATAAATTTCAGGATTTTATCGATTCTACCCTGCTATCCAGCAATGCCATGGACATAAAAGAATCAATGCTGCATAGAGAATACCAGGGGAAACACTGGATTCTGATCACGGCAAAAACCTCCCTTTCGGGTTCTGCCGTGGAAATCAAAGAGAATCCCCTGGAGTTGATATTAGAACAGACCTCTCTATGGGTGGCCCAGGACAATCAACTGGAATATCTACTCTCTGGAGTTCCCTTTCATTCTTACTTGAGTGCCAAAAAATCACAAAGAGAAATATCTCTATTAAGCACCCTGTCCACGGTATTTATCCTGCTGCTGATTATTATGGTATTCCGTTCGTTACAGCCCCTCTGGGCCACCCTATGCTCCATTGGGCTGGGAGTAGTATCAGGTCTGATCAGTTGCGGCATTGTCTTTGATGAAGTAAATATTTTTACCATCGTCTTTGGAACCAGCCTCATTGGGATTACCGTGGATTATTCCTTTCATTATTTTACACATTGGGCTCAAAAAAGCCGGCTTGGCTCATCCATAAGGAAAGAAATTCTTCCCGGTATTACAGTGGGGTTATTAACCACCCTTATTAGTTATGGAAGTTTTTTCTTCTGTCCCTTTCCTTTGATGCGGCAAATAGCCCTTTTTTCTATGGTAGGGCTTATCAGCAGTTTCTCCACAGTAGCATTGTTTTATCCTTTATTGAATCCATCCAGGGAAAAGACACTAATTCGAGTAAATAAAGCCGCATCCATCATAAAAGATCTATTCCAGAGTCCTTCAAACTGGCCCCGTTGGATAAAGATGCTTTTGGCCCTGGGAATTCTTTTATATTTGTTCTTAGGATTCCAAGACTTCTCCATCCAAAACCGTCTTAGTGATTATTATACCATGGGTCCCCAAATGTTACGCTGGGAACAGGCAAGCAGAGAGATTATTGACCATGGCTCTTCGGGAATCTATCTGACCGTGCAGGGAGAGACATTACAACAGTGCTTAGAACGTTCAGAGTCCATGGGAATAAGCCTATCAGCCCTTCAAAACAGCGGAGAGCTGGGATCCTTTGTTGCGCTGCATCAATTTTTACCTTCAAAGATGGAGCAGCAACGGCATTATCAACTGGTGGAAGAGAACATGTTACCCCATGTGAGAGACCAATTACTGGCCCTTGGATATGGACAAGAACATTGGCAGCAGAACTTCTCAGACAACAAAAACCATTATATAGATCTACAAAGTTTGGAGAGCCTTCCTATAAACTCCCTCATGGATAGCCTTTACCTGGGCAAAATAGATTCGGCTTATTATATTAATATCTTACTTTTTGATTTGACAGATCTGAAAGCCCTGGAACCATTG
>JAQICO010000262.1 GCA_027858495.1 Spirochaetaceae bacterium | reverse complement strand
TACTCCGGGATATTTTGGTAGATCAATGGGGCTTTGACGGGATTGTCATCTCCGACTGGGTTTCCGTTTTTGAACGTGTAGATGGCGTTAAGGCCGGTTTACACGTAGAAATGCCCGGGAAAAAGGGATACAATGACGCAAAAATTGTGGAAGCCGTTCAGCAGGGCATCTTGAAGGAAGAAGAACTGGATAAGTTGGTGGCTGAAACTCTGAGTCTGGTTTTTAAAGCAAAATCTTTGGAAAAAAAGGGGATCAGCTTTAGCACCGACGAGCATCACAAATTTGCAAGAAAGGTAGCAGGCGAATGCATGGTTCTTTTAAAAAATGATGGACCATTGCTTCCCTTGACAAAGGATAAATATAAGACCATTGGGATAATTGGCCAATTTTCAGTGCAGCCCCGGTTCCAAGGAAACGGCAGCTCAGAAGTAAAACCCACCTTCATGGATAAGGCCAAGGATGAAATAGAGAAACTGGCCGCCGGTGATTTTGATATTGTCTATGCCCAGGGTTATAGCTTGAAGGACGATAAGGATACCACATATATTGCAGAGGCCGTAAAAATTGCAGCTCAGGTAGATGTGGTGGTTCTCCATCTGGGACTTCCCCAGGAGTATGAATCCGAGGGTTATGATCGCAAACATTTAGCCATACCCCCTGCTCAGATCGAGCTGCTCCATGAAGTAGCCAAGGTTCAAAAAAAGATTGTGGTGGTTTTGACCAATGGATCGGCCGTCTCCATGGAATGGCAGGATAAGGCTCCCGCCATAATGGAAGCCTGGCTGGGTGGTCAGGCCGGCGGGGGAGCCATTGCCGATGTACTCTTTGGTTTGGTGAACCCCTCAGGTAAATTGGCCGAAACCTTTCCCCAACGACTGGAAGATACTCCGGCATTTCTGGATCTTCCCGGAATTAACAGAACCCTTAACTATGGTGAAGGTGTTTTTGTGGGTTACCGCTGGTATGATAAACGGGATATCAAACCTCTATTTCCCTTGGGGCACGGATTATCCTATACTCAGTTTCAATATGACAATATTAAACTTTCCAGTGAAAAAATATCCGAGAAGGATGTTTTGAAGGTTAGCTGTACTGTTAAGAATATCGGTTCTAAAGCGGGTAAAGAAATTGTTCAGCTTTATGTTGGCGACATAGAATCCCGCTTGATTCGGCCAAAGAAAGAGCTCAAGGGCTTTCAAAAAATTCACCTCAATGTCGGGGAAGAAAAAACGGTAGATTTTGAATTAAACAAGAGAGATTTTTCCTATTACAATGAACAGTGGGGTGGGTGGATTGTTGAATCTGGAGAATTCGATATTTTGTTGGGTTCATCCTCCAGGGAGCTTCCTTTGGAAGCAAGTGTTTCTCTGGAAACTCAAGAAAGACTACCCCTTCAATACGATAACCGTAACACCCTAAGAGAATGGATTGATTTTCCCGAAACCAAAGAGCTGGTTTACCCTGTGATTGAGGCGTTTTTTAAATCCATGCCCACAGAATATCAGGGAGATCTAAAGGATTATAAGATTCATAATGATTTCTTTTTGGATATCCCCATGAGTAAATATCCCGTGCTTTCAGCAGGAATGATTTCCATGGAATCCATCGATGAGATGGTGGAACGATCCAAAAGTATTAGGGTGAAACTATAGTTCTATTATACATAGAGTAATGAAAAGATCATCAACCGTGATTGCCTATAAGATATCTTGCTGTTTTATAAAAACCGAAGAATATTTATAAGAGATAAAAGGCCTGTTAGGAAATTTGACAGGCCTTTATCTATAATCTTGAATAATCATCGGGACGGTGAACCTGTAGGGGAACCCGGATGATGACCAGATCGCCCATGACAAAATTCAGATTAGAGGTCAGTTTATTTAGGGATTCCAAGCCGTAATCCACCGGTTCATCGAGTTCCTGCTTTTCTGCTTCAGTATAATAGCGACAGAAATCCTGTCATCCATAAAATAGGTTTTTGCATTTTAGAACACCTGAGAAAAAAACGCCAATTTTTATTTAGGTCGGAAATTGCGTTACATTATTCATCTTTCAGGTAATGAAAATCCCTTTAGATAAAAAAATTCAAGCCAAATACAATTTCCGTAGATGAATACATCCATTGGGGCGGGCCGATTAATAAAGACTGGCAGCCTTCAAAAAATATACTCATGGAGGGGTGAATCTTAAATCTTACTCCCAGTTTAGCATTGGGACCTATTAAAAATCCTGTATCATCATCTTGTAGTCTTATGGTTGGGCTTAATCCTGTTCCGGCTAAAAATGTAACCTCATCGTTGATAGGGAATAGAAAATTAATATCAATTTTTACCGGAATATTGAAAACCGGATTAATATCCCCATTGGATTCCTCGGTTCTCATATTAAGAGATGTTTTTACATCAAGTTCTTTGTTACCCTCTAATCGTCTAATAACGGAAAAACCAAAATCTACAAAGAAATCCTCGGTATACTCTGTACCAGCGGTAATTGAAAAGGATGTTTTACCTTCCTGGGAAAATAATGTAACTGAAACCAATAAAAGCATAATTGACAATATTTTTTTCATTTTATCTCCATAATATTAAATAATATAACTGATAGTTCCGTCATTGTTAATAGTTATTAAAACATCACTGCAAATTCATCCTCTCTAAGGCCAATGAATGGCTCCGTAGTATTTTGCAGTCTCTCTTCCCGTTTCTGCACCTGCAAACAAGGCCTTGGGTATATCATGGCTTTTAATATATTCCGATGTAAAGGCGGCCTGAAAAGAATCTCCACACCCGGTGGTATCTATAACCCTTTCAAGGGGAAGGGCTGGTTGAAAAAAATGCTCATCTTTATAGAAAGCTTGACTGCCATGAGCTCCAAGGGTCAATACTATAGGCTTTTCAAATCCCTTGGCAATTTCTGCAAGGGGTTTTACCATTTCCTTTGTCCCGCCAAAAAATGCAATGTCCACGGTATTTAGACTTTGTTTCAGCAGATCGTAATCGGTTAAATGAAGGAAATCCACACTGAGGAATTGACTTGGTCCCTTTCGTTTCAGAGCTTCCAAATAATTGGGGCCATTGGCGTGGGTACTCCAAATATCAAAATCTTTGATATGTTCCCAATGTTTTTCTTCTAACAAAAAATCCCCATAAACGCCGTTTTGCCACTGGCCATCCACCCCAAAACGTTCACCTTCTTCATCGTTGACTAGCTGATTACAGGCCGTAATACCTTTTTTAATCACCAGACCGGTTAAATCGACACAGGCTTGTTCCAATAATCTCTTAATAACCTTACCCGATTTATCCTCTCCAAGAGCCCCTAAAAATGCCGTATCATGGCCAAGTTTTTTATAAATTATCGATTGGTTTAGGGCATTCCCTCCAGGGGAATAAGCTTTTTGTTGGGGAAAATAATCCATCGAGGCAACAGAAAAACAGGCTACTTTCATTTTTACTCCTATTTGAATGATATTCAATATGCTCTTTATATTATTCGTTGATAATCAGGGACACATCGTCAATAAATACATCAGCTCTATGATTTCCCATATCGAATTCCAGTCGAAGATTTGGATCGCCTGGGTTTATCTGTATGGCAAAATCATAGGATTCCCATTGGTCATTAAGTTGTATCTCCTGTGCCCAAAAACTCTTATAGGGATCATGGTTTTGAACCATTGCAAGGTTTATAGATCTCTCTGAAGCCGCTTTAGCTCTGAAACTAAGTGTAAAGTTAACATCATCTTCCAGACTTAAAGGATAATTTAATTGAATCTGCCATGGGTATTGGGCCTTTTTATCTATATCCACTCTGCATTGCTGTTGATCCACCGTTATTTCAGCCTTGGCTTCGGAGGGATCTGCCCAGAACATCCAATGACTTAGATTCTGTTCAAAGGAGCCATTTTGTATCAGTTCATTTTCCGGTTGGAAGGAGGCTCGTATTTCCTTTGAGCGGCCCATGGTGATGGTGACCTGGTTATTTTCTCCAAAATGATCTCCCGACCAGCTTATAAATCGAAATCCTTGATCTGGTACGGCTTGAAGTTCTACTTGCTGAGCCATGGAATAGTCCTCTTGTTCAGGCTGAATTGTTATGGATCCCCCTGCCGTAGAGCTGGTAACTAAGCTGTGATCTCCGGCGTAAATCCCCTCATAAACTCTTACATAGTCCACTTCAAAAACCTGAGGAAAAATAGAGTCATCAATGCCGCCGTTGGCCCTTTGCCAATCGCCTCCCACAGCACAGTTCAGAAGAATATAGAAAGGATGATCAAAGGGCCAGACCGCGGAGTCCGAGGATTCTCTTTGGAAGGTAAATACTTTGATATTGTCAAAATAAAAATCCAGTCGATGGGGTAACCATTCCACTGCATAGATATGGAATTGGTCATGCAGGGTGTCGTCGGAAAATCGGGCTCCCTTATTGGTTCCTATTTTATGATTATACAGTTCTGTATGGGTGTTAAAATGTACCACTCCCGGTAAATGTCCAAAATATTCCATAATATCGATTTCACCGCTGTCCGGCCAAGAGCCGTAATAATCTTCACTGGGCATCATCCATATGGCCGGCCAGATTCCTTGACCCACAGGAAGTTTGGCTCTCACTTCAATTCGGCCGTATAAAAAATCTGCTTTATTTCTAGTGGATATTCTTGCCGATGTATAGTTAAAATTCTCAACATAATTCTCTCGGCGTGCGGTTATTTTAAGGGTATTTTCATCTACCCAGGCATTCTCCCTACGCCCTTCGGTATAAAACTGATCTTCTCCGTTTCCCCAGCCCCAAGCATTTCCATTGGTCTGGAAACTCCATATTTCGGAATCGGGAAGTCCTGTATAATCAAATTCTTCCTGCCAAATTAATTTCCAATCTACGGGCTCAACTTCAGGCTCTGCCATGGGTCTAGGTTGATTGGTACAGCTAAGAAATATTAGTACTGGTAATATGATACAAATATTTTTACCCATGAAAAGCTCCTATTTTAAGCCGAATAATAATTCAATTTTACCATCGGTTGTAGAAAATGGAAATAGCAAAGCCGATGAATGTGGATAAAGTTCCAGGGTGATTTGAGTACTATATTGTAAAACCTAATGTCAGAGATCGGGAACATTGAACTTCTATCTGGTCAATTAATAAATAATAATCTAATATATTCTCTGTTATGAAAATACATTTATTAGGTCCTTCTGGATCGGGCACCAGTAGTCTTGGAAATCTAATCAGTCAATGTTATAAGGTCGTTCATCTAGACAGTGATGATCTTTTCTGGGCCGATACGGACATTCCATATACTCAAAAAAGATCTGCCCAGGAAAGAACCCAGCTATTAAAATCTTTTATTAAGGAGAACCAACACTGGGTTATCAGCGGCTCAGCCCTGGGTTGGGGCGATATTTTATTAAAAGAGGCTCTATGGATCATCACAGAACAAAAAAAATCCTTAAAAATAAAGATAGACAGGCCGTGTTAACAATCCGACCGGCCAAAGCTAGGGATAGTAAGTCTTTGACTGAATTAGCTTTATCCTCCAAGGCTTTTTGGAAATATCCCAAGGAGTATTCGGTGATATGGGAGAAAGAGCTGACCATCACCAAAGAATATATCGAAAAAAACTCTGTCTTTGTAATGGAGCTGGATGGGAATATGGCCGCTTTTTATTCCATGCTTTGTCTTGAGGAAGACCTTCCCTTTAAATCGGAAGTATTACCTGCCGGGGTATGGCTGGACCATATGTTTATCAAACCCGATCACATCCTTCAGGGGTATGGCTCACTGCTGTATCAGCACATGGTTGAACTTGGATGCCATAAGGAATGGCATAAGATTCATATACTGGCAGATCCAAATGCCAAGGGATTCTATGAAAAACAGGGTGCCTGCTATATAAAGGATGTTCCTTCTTCCATCGAGGGGCGGTCTACTCCACATTTAGTCGTAAAACTTTCTAAATGTTTCTAATTACTTCAAAGAAGACCAGCGTGCCGTTATTCCATTGGGAAGATCATTACCCTTTTCCGAAGGTATAACCAGGTCCAGTGTTTCAATATCCTTGGATTTAATAGCAGGGATTGTGCTTAACATCTCCTTTAAATCTTTCTTGGTATAAAAAGGATCGTGACAGGACAATACAAAAAAACTATTTTCTTCTTGTAAGAGTTTTGTGCAAAGCTTCATCAGTTCAGGGAAGTCCCGTTGCAATTTCCAGGTTTTTCCACCCTTGGCTCGGCCGAAGGCTGGAGGATCCAAAATCAACCCATTAAAACGATTGCCCCTATTTACTTCTCGCTGCATAAATTTAATCATATCTTCCACCACCAGGGATGTCGCCAGATTGTCAAAGTGGTTTAGTAATAAATTGTCCCTTGTCCAGTTTATAGATGCCTTGGATGCATCAAGATGTATCATCTCCAGGGTCTCTTTACCTCCGGCCAAGGCAGCCAGCGTTGACCCTCCGGTATAGGCAAAGCCGTTGAGAATGCGAGACAAAGGGTTCCCTGGAAATTTTAACTTAGATTTTTTTTTACATTGCTGAATAATCCATTTCCAATTAATATTTTGCTCAGGATAAATCCCCAATTGTCCCTGTGGGGAGAATCGTAGCTTCATAAGAAAGTCATCCAACCGCAGGGTTATATTTTCTGGACATTGTGGATTTAGTTCCCATAGGGATTCTCCCTGGGTTTTGATAAATTTTGCCTGGGCTGTGTTCCATATTTCCTTGGATAGTTTTTTAGGCCACTTAGCCTGAGGAGCTACACGATCTATGACAATCCCCTGGAAGGATTCCAAACGACGGCCTTCTCCACAGTCCAGAAGTTCATATTCATTGGTCATTTATTTTTTCCAGAAAGTCGGGGTAAGAATGACCAGAACCGTATACACTTCCAATCTTCCAATCATCATGGCAAGGCTCAACAGCCATTTAATAGCGGGATGGAGAAAATGAAAATTCAAGCTGGGGCCTACGGCTCCAAATCCCGGACCTATATTCCCAAGGGTAACCAGGGCAGTGGATAGGGAACTAAGTAAATCAACTCCGCTGAAGGCCACTGCCAGGGTGATAATCAGCAATAAAAAGATGTATAAAAAGAAAAAACCAACGATGGTATAAATCATATCTTTTTTCATAGGGCTTCCGTTCATCCTAATGACATATACCCCCCGGGGATTTAATAGATGTTTCATCTCGTTAAAGGCTAATTTAAATATACTGATAATTCGAATTACCTTAATTCCCCCGCCGGTGGAGCCGCTGCATCCTCCTATAAACATCAATGTAAAGAGCACTGCTCGGGAGAAAAAGGGCCAGGCGTCAAAATTATCAGTAGCGTACCCGGTGGTGGTTAAAATACTGGCTACTTGAAAGCCCGAATAGCGAAGACTTTTTCCAAAACCTGAGAAAACACCCTGGTTTTGCAAATTAAAAGCTATTAAAAGGCTGGCCGCAAGAAATATTCCTAGATAGGCTTTGAATTCAGAATTTTTCCACAGGCTCTTAAAATCCCGCTGCAGCAAAATATAGTAGAGACCGAAATTCAACCCCGCAAGCACCATGAATAGGGTGATCACATTTTGCAAATAGGGTGAAGAATAGGCCCCCACACTGGCATTACGAGGAGAGAACCCTCCCGTGGCCATGGTTCCAAAGGTATGGGTCAAGGAGTCGAAGAGATTCATTCCTCCTAACAATAGAAGTCCCGTTTCCAGAATAGTTAGACCCAGATAAATCATCCAGAGAATTTTAGCAGTTTCACGAACCTTGGGTACAATTTTATCCACCCGCGGACCGGGAAATTCCGCCTGAATCAGGGGCATGCCTCCGATTCCAATCAGAGGTAATACCGCCACCGCCAGAACAACAATCCCCATACCTCCCAGCCAGTGGGTAAGGGAACGCCAGAAAAGTATGGAGTAAGGTTGGCTCTCAATGGCGGTGAGAATGCTGGCACCGGTGGTGGAGAATCCTGACATGGTTTCAAAATAAGCCTCGGTGTAACTGGGAATGGATCCGGAGAAAACAAAGGGCAGGGCACCCACCGCGCTGACCACTATCCAGCTTAAAGATACCAGTAAGAATCCATCCCGGGTGGTAAAACGGAATTCTCCCTGGCCCCGGGTAAAAAGAAATATCAGCCCTGAGATAACCATGGTGCCAGTCAGGGTGATCCCAAAATCCCAGAAGCAACCCCATTCTCCGTATAAATAGGCAACCAACATGGGAACAAGCATAAATAGGGCGACAATAATCACCACAAAGGAAAGAACATGAATAAGGGTTCGCCAGTTGATCATTCAAGCTCCTGAATATTCTCTTTAGTAGTAATTAACATCAGGAAATCTTCAGCTTCTATGGTTAAATTCCCCTGGGGGATAATATGATCTTCCTGGCGGGTTACCATAATCACCAGGCTATTCCGGGGAAGTTTTACTTCCTGGATGGTTTTGCCAATCATCTCAGGACGTTTTGATACGTTAATTTCCAGCATCTCTAGATTAGAGTCGCCGAAGTTGTATATCGAACGGGCATAGCTTTTACGTATTACCTTTTGAATGCTGTTAACCAGGGTTTCATTGATACTGATGGCCACATCCACTCCAAGATTTCGGGCGATGGCTGCGGTGCTTCCCTTTTTAACCAGGGCCAGGGAGCGTGGCACTCCGGCTTTTCGGGCATGGGCCGCCGTAACGATATTCAATTCCTGATTTCCTGTGGCGGTGATCAGCAGATCGTAGCTGTTAAAACGCCCTTCTTCCAATACCTGTTCTTCCGAGATATCTGCATTGGTTATTTGAATGGCAGGCAGGCGTTCTGCAAGTTCTTTACAGCGCTGATAATTTGATTCAATGATGTGGACATTGCGTTTTTTCGATCCCACAATCCGTTGATAAAAGCGCTGAAATAACCCTGTGCGTTCTACCCATTCCTCCTGAAGGTATTGAGCAACGTACATTCCTATATTACCACCCCCGGCTATAACGATGTTTTTGAGATATACCTGGGGTTTTTCAAGGTTGGCTAGAAGGGTTTCAAAATGTTTTGAGTCAGCCAATATCCAAATATGATCATCCTCTCGAATCTGTGAAATCCCTTTGGGAATAATCATTTTATCGTTTCGGGAGATCACCGTTATAATAAAGGGGATTTTTAATTCCGCCCGCAATTCAGATAGATTCTTTCCCTCAAATATAGAGCCTTTTTCCACTTGGATGCTGCGCATCTGTAGATCGGAGCCCTCAAAATCCACCACAGAACTGACCGCTCCGTATTCCACGGTACGCGCTATGGCCTTGGCGACTTCAATCTCCGGATTGATAATATGATCGATCCCTAAAAATCCCGGTCTTTTATCCCAGGTGCGGGAATAATCCAGGTTTCGAACCCGGGCGATGGTTACTGGTTTATTGTGAGAACTGGACACCAAGGCACATGAAATCATATTGATTTCATCGGATTCTGTTACCCCGACAAAAAAATCTGCCTTGTCGATTCCTGCTTTTTGAAGACCCTCGAGGCTGTTTCCATTGTCATTGATGGTCATGCAGTCAAGCTGTCGAGAAACCTCTTGAGACCGCTTTGCATCCTTTTCTATGATGACTATTTCTTTATGTTCGCTGATCAACTGTCGGGCAAGCTGCAACCCCACACGTCCGGCCCCTAGAATAACTACTTTCATTGGCAAATCTTAACAGGATCCTTGGGAAAGTCAAGCCGGAAAACCTGGGTCAATCTTGGTGGATGTACTTTCTTTTCCCTTAAAAAAAATAGTATAATTCCTTTAATAACCATTGATGGAGGATAATCATGCGAATTGCAGTGGGGCTCAGCGGTGGAGTAGATTCTTCGGTAACTGCCTTGTTATTAAAGCAGCAGGGCCATGAAGTGGTTGGCATCAATATGAAACTTCTTGAGGACATGGATAATTCCGATGCAAAAAAAGTTGCAGATAAACTAGATATTCCCTATGAAGAAATCGATATGACCCAGGAATATCGTCAAAAAATTCTCCGTTATATTCAAGAGGATTATTCCTCTGGAAGAACTCCCAACCCCTGTGTCCGTTGTAATCGGGAGTTGAAATTCGGATTATTTCTGGATAAAGCCATGAAAAAAATCGGAGCTTTTGACCGTTTCTCCACAGGTCATTATGCACAGATCAAACAAAATGAATCAGGACGATTTGTGCTTTACAAAGGCAGTTTTGCAGACAAGGATCAGGCATACTTTCTTTCCCTGCTTAAGCAGGAGCAGCTAGCAAAAATTATTTTTCCCTTGGGAGATAAGACCAAAGATCAGGTAAGGGCCTTGGCCGCAGAGGCTGGATTGTTTACGGCGGATAAGGGAGAGAGCCAAGATCTCTGTGTTGGAGAATATCGAAACTATTTGGATTTCACCTCCGGTGAAGGGGATTTTATTGATTCTCAGGGCAAGGTTTTAGGCCGTCATCGAGGGATTGAACATTATACCGTAGGCCAACGCCGTGGATTGGATATTGCTGTGGGTTATCCTATTTATGTGCTGTCTATCCATAAAGATAAAAATCAGGTGGTGGTGGGCCCCAACGAGGAGCTCTTCCGCCAAGAAATGCTACTTTCGGAAATATCCTGGGGGGCTGTAGAAAAACCGGAATTACCCTGGAAAGGCCTGGTGAAGGTCCGATACCGGGATTCCGGAGTAGAGGGAATCCTGGAAGAAGAAATAGAGCCTGGAATATTCCGAGTGACCTTCAGTGAAGCCCGACGAGCCATTACTCCCGGCCAATTGGGGGTCTTTTATACCCCACAGGGTGGCGTGGCCTTTGCTGGGATTATCGGGTTATAGTTTTTATATAATTTTTAAACCTGACATAACGCTGTCAACATGGATGATTTATACTTAAGTCATATCGAGGTGGAGGCTAATATCATGAAACATGAGTGGAAAAAGGTTGAGTAGGGATTTTATCTACCCAAAATACAACCGGGAATTATCGAAATCCCAGAGTTCAAATTTTTTGTTTTACCTGGTAAGGGAAATCCCAACGACGATTTCTTTGCCGATTATATCCAAGCGCTTTACGCATTGTCCTACGCTGTAAGGATGAGTCCCAAACAGGGTTTTGCACCGAAGGATTATTATGAATACACCGTCTATCCTCTTGAGGGGATTTGGGATATCAGTAACGAGGCAAAAGCCAAAGGCATTAAAGAATTCAACAAAGACGATCTGGTCTTTCAGCTGATGATACGTCAGCCGAGATTTGTCACAGATGATTTTGCTGATGATGTAATAAAACGTTCCATCAAAAAGAAACCCCAGCTACAACAGCTATTAGAAAAGGCGGAATTCAGATCCATCACCGACGGCTTGTCTGGGCAGATGATGCACCTGGGGCCCTACGACGATGAACCGGCCAGTTTTAAACAAATGGAAGACCATGTAGCAGAACAGGGCTACCGCAGAACCTCTTTAACCCATCGGGAGATATATCTGAGCGATGTCCGCAAAGTGGAGCCAGCCAAGTTAAAAACAGTTTTGAGATTTCAGGCAGAAAAGCTTTAAAGGGGATATATCAGCACTCGGGAATTCCGCTGTCGATTATAATTCTCTCTTTTAGATAGAGGCAGATCCTTGGGGCTTCCAAGGTTAAAACCCAATTTCTGGAACCAATCGGAGCTTTGGGTGGTCAGAACAAAAACCTGACGCAACCCCTTTTTTCTGGCCTGATCTATTAGATACTGTACAAGTCGTTGGCCGATGCTTAATTTTACATAACCGTTGTCCACGGCCAATCCGGCAATTTCTCCCTGTAAATCTTCATAAATATGCAGGGCTGCCGTACCATGGACAACATCATCCACTGCGTAAACCACTGTGTCTTCCATTATATTTTCCATGGATTTATGGTCCCGGCGGATTAACAAACCCTGTTCCATCAAAGGATTCATCAGGTTTAATACCCCGCTGATATCTTCATGGTTTATGGGGCGGATTTTTTCATAGATATTTGCAAATACCATGGTACCGATTCCGAGGTTAGAGAATATTTCCTTTAATATGGCACCTTCAGTTGTGCCGTTGATCAGATGGACCCGGTCCACCCCGGATTGCGCCGCTTTCAGGGCATGGTTTAATATCCTTAAGTTTTTTGCCTGGGGATTAAGTTTTAATAATTCCTGGGCCATCTCAATGGTCAACTTAGAAATGTGGCCTTCTTCTTCCCGCTGGATATCCCCAGGCAATTTAAGTGTCATGGAATTCAGGGCTGGCTGGTCTTCCATAAAAAAAAGTTTACGGCATTTCAAAGCAGCGCTGAGGCTATAGGCAAGTTCATCGGAAGAAATATTATAGGCATCGCCAGACTCGTTCCAACCGATACAGGGGAAAATAGGAATGTATCCCTCCAGTAAGGCCTTTTTGAGGTTGTCAATCTGAACCTTATCCACTCGACCGGTGTAGCTGTAATCCACCCCATCGATCACTCCCATAGACCGGGCCTTAACCCAATTCCCAATAAGTGCGTTTTTCCCATGACTGGCTAAATGGGTCATTACCTGATTACATACATCAAAGGCTGCCATTTTAATAAAGGGCATAGATTCTTCCTGGGAAATCCTTATTCCATCAACCCAGCGTGAATCTATTTTATATGCCTGAAGAACTCTATCAATCTGTATTCTGGCACCGGGAACAATAATAATCTGTATTCCATTTTCATGGAGCAGTGCTAAATCGTTGATCAGCTGGGGTAGACAGGGGTGTTCCAACAGTTTGCTGTTTAAACGGAATACAAAGAGGCCATCTTTAAAGCGGTGAATATAAGCAAAGACCTGGCGGATTAAATCCACTTGGTCTCTCAATTGGGAATCTTCCATAATAGGATTTTCGGCAGACTATGGTTAAGGTCCCCAAAAAAATCAATAAAAAAATGAGGTTTTTGGGAATCAGAAAAAAAACTATTCATTCTCATGGGCTAATGTTATTATAGGAAAATGAAAAAATGTAAAACCACGGAAGGTTTGTTGCA
Source organism: Spirochaetaceae bacterium (assembly GCA_027858495.1). GTDB lineage: Bacteria > Spirochaetota > Spirochaetia > DSM-2461 > DSM-2461 > JAQICO01. The sequence continues at coordinate 10,543 of JAQICO010000262.1, read as the reverse complement.
AGAAATACAGCGTCTTAAGTTCAAGCTGAACCGGGAAAAGGCCTATCAGGATTGTTCCGACAGTCTTCTTCAGGATTTTTTTCATCGTCCTTTAAAACAGGAGGAAACGGCACAACGGATTTTGAATCGTGTAATGGTTCTATCCCAGTCCGAACGAGGGGCTATCTTTTCATGTAACCACGGCGAATATAGGATGATTGCCCATGGATGTAAAACCTCCTGTGATCTCTGTTTTTTGGTGGAACTAAAAAAAATGATTCCCCAGCCGGAAAGTTTCTCCATCTCATTGAAAGACCGTCAGAATACCAATAGCTTTCTGGTGAATCATCTAGAGGATTTTGAACAGGATCTTTGTCCTGAAGCCTTGAATAATTTTTTAACCGCCCATTCCTATTCCCACGGTGAGCTGTCCTATGAAATGGTACTTGTAAATTCCAAGGAGGACTTTCAGGAGGACCAGCTGCCCTGGATGGAAAAGTTCATTGAACTGTTTGCCCAAATCAATCAGAAGGAACAGCTTCAGAATGCCTTGATGCATGCTCAACAGGAGTTGGTGGACGCCAGTCAATCCAAGGCTCAATTTTTGGCCAATGTGAGTCATGAAATCCGTTCTCCCTTAAACGGGGTAATCTGCATGGCCAGCTTGCTTCAAGATACTCATTTAGATGAAGAGCAGCTGGAATTGCTTGGCATTATTCAATTCTCCGCTGAGAATATAACTCGAATAATTCAAGATCTTTTGGATTTGACCCAGCTATCCACCGGTAAAATGGAGATACGCCGGGAGAGTTTTTCTTTACCGGAATTCTTCAATGGAATTGTACAGAATCACCGGAACGAGGGAGAAAAAAAAGCTATCGATTTCCGTTACGAACTTCAGGAAGGCCTAAAGGACTTTACCGGAGACAGGGTCCGAATCAGTCAAATTATCTCCAATCTTTTGAATAATGCCTTTAAAAATACCGAAAAGGGCGAGGTCAGTTTATCCATACGTCAGGAAAATAAGGAATTGGTGGGGGTGGTCAGCGATACCGGGGTGGGAATCCCCTCGGAAAAGCTGGAAGATATTTTTGATCAGTTTGTTCAGTAGCACCGTAACGATAAAGGGAAGGTAAGCGGTGTAGGACTGGGTCTATCCATCGTAAGGGAGCTGGTAGAGTTGATGGGAGGTCGTATCGAAGTGCGCAGCCGGGTGAACCGGGGCAGTAGTTTTACTTTGAGACTCCCCATGGATAACAAAAGAACAGTCAAGAAAAATCCTCTATCAAATTTTAAGCTACCCTTGGACGGAGAACCCCTACGAATTCTTATTGCCGAGGATGATGAAGTAAATAGGCTCTACCTGCAGACACTACTCAATCGGAAGGGATTTTCTGTGGAAGAAGCCATCAATGGAAGCGAGGCCGTAAAACGTTGCCAGGCCAATCCCTATCATTTGGTATTGATGGATGTCAGCATGCAGGTGATGGACGGACTGGAAGCAACCCGTAAGATTAGACAGTTCTCCCCAGATTTACCCATCGTAGCCGTTACTGCCCATGCCTACGAGGAAGATCAAAAACGTATAAGAGAGTCGGGGATGAACGCCGTGGTTTTGAAACCCATCGATGAAAAAAAATTGATGAAACAGATAGAAGTACATTTAAAAGGGTTAATATAAGCTCTTTCTGCTTGGCTCAACCCCATTGCCCCAACATTAAAAAAGGCGTTATTATAGGACATGGTTCAAATGTTAACAGAAATCAAAGGAAAATCCTTCTATCTCATTGGCATAAAGGGTACCGGAATGGCCGCATTGGCCGAGCTGCTTTTACAGCAGGGTGCGTTGGTTACCGGAAGTGACACCCAGGAGCAGTTTTACACCGATAAGGTTTTACAGGATTTAGGGATTTCCTATTTTCAGGGATTTGATAAAGATCACACACAACCAAATACCCATGATGTGGTAATACGATCCAGTGCCTATGATGACAATCATGAGGAAGTGAAGAGTTTTATCCAGGCGGGTAAAATTCCCATGAATTATACCCAGGCATTGGGGGCTCTCTCGTCTCAGTATGATTCTTCTGGAATTGCCGGAATCCATGGAAAGACCACCACCACAGCTCTGGCCGGGACATTGGCCAAGGCCCTGAAGCTGGACGCCTCGGTTCTGGTAGGCAGTTCCGTGGCAAATTTTGGTAATCGAAGCACCTGGACCGGTGGCAAACGTTTTTTTAGTGCCGAAACCTGTGAATATCAACGACACTTCCTGGATTTTTTCCCAAGACAGATTCTGCTAACCAGCGTGGAAGAGGATCATCTGGATTATTTTAAAGATCTGGAGGATATCTTTCAGGCTTTTTTAAGTTATATAGACCGACTCCCCAAGGGGGGAACCCTTATCTATTGCGCCGATGATAAAGGGGCGGAGCAGTGTCGCAGACGTGCCCAGGAAATCAGACCAGATCTTCAGTATATTTCCTATGGGAAACAGGCTGAGGGAGAATTTAAAATCCTTGAAAATTCCATGCAGAAGGGGCAAAATACATTTACCCTGGCAGGGTATCCCGGAGAATTCAGCCTTCAGGTTCCCGGAGAACATATGCAGCTCGATGCCGCCGGGTCCTTGGCCTTGGTGGATCTTTTATTAAAAAAACAGGGCAGTAGCCTTATAGAGAATCTTCCTGCGGCTAAGATGGCCCTGGAAGACTTTAGAGGAACCCGGCGGCGCAGTGAAATTATTGGAGAGGTCGGGGACATTTTAGTGATGGACGATTATGGACATCATCCCCGTGCTATAGAGATGACTCTTAAGGGGTATAAAAGCTTTTATTCCCATAGGCGTCTGGTGGTCAGTTTTATGTCCCATACCTACAGCCGCAGCTCTAGCTTATTGGAGGAATTCGCAGGCTGTTTTTCTGCTGCAGACTGCCTAATCCTTCACGATATTTACAGCTCCGCCCGGGAGAATTACCAAGGTGGCTTAACCGGTGAAGGATTTTACAAACGCATTGCCAAGGAACATCCCCAGGTACATTATTTCCCCGAAATAGACCAAGCAAAACCCTTTTTGAAGGAATTTCTGCAGCCAGGGGATTTATTCCTCACCCTTGGAGCGGGAAACAACTGGCCCCTGGGAACCTGGGTGCTGGAACAGTGGAAAACATAGACGAAAAAATATTCCTGACCATTGGAATTGGAGAATGGAATAGATTATTCTTAGGAGACAACCCATGATAAGTATGACCGGCTTTGGACACAGTGAATATCAGGATGAAAAACTCAACGCCAGCCTGGAGATAAAAAGTTATAACAATCGCTATCTGGATTTGGCAATCAATATGCCCAGTTTTTTAAATGTTTTGGAACCTGAAATCCGCAGTCAATTATCCTCGGTAATCCAGCGGGGTCGTGTGGAAGTATATTTAAAAATCCGAGAAAAAGAAGAAGACTTGGAGCTGATAATAGATAAAAAAGCCGCCATGGGTTATCGGGATAGTCTGGAGGAGTTAAAAAATCATCTAGGCCTGAGTGACAGCCCCATGCTGGTACAGATTATCGGAATGGAGGGTGTGCTAAAGGTTGAAAAAAAGAAAGATCCCCAGGCTTTAAGTCCCGTCATCAAAAAATTATTTGATCAAGCCCTGGATGAACTTCAAAAAACCCGGCAGATTGAAGGAAACCATACCCAGAAGGATATTTTACAGCAGCTGCAGGTAATTTCGGAGTTCCGAAATCAGGTGAGGGATTTGGCTCCTCAGGTAGAAGAAACCCTACAGAAAAATCTAAGGGAAAAATTCCAGCAGGTATTGGGTGATGAGGTAGAGGAAAACCGAATACTTACCGAAGTGGCGTCCTATTTAGTCCGCTACGATATCAATGAGGAAATCAGCCGATTGAGCGCCCATTTGGAAAGTTTTTTAAGTCTTGTAGAATCCCAGGAACCAGTGGGAAAAAAGTTGGATTTCCTCTGCCAAGAGATGAATAGAGAGATTAATACCATGGGTTCAAAAACCCCGCAGATTGAGGTTCAACGCCGGGTGGTGGACGCCAAAGACGCCATGGAAAAAATAAGGGAGCAGCTACGCAATGTCCAATAATATTCACATCGCCATATCCGGGAAAAGTGGATGTGGTAATAGTACCGTAAGCAAACTGACTGCCCAAGCTTTGGGTTTCCAGATGGTAAACTACACCTTTCATACCATCGCCGAAGAGAAGGGTATAGATTTTCATGAATTCTGTAAAATGGCAGAAGAGGACCCCAAGTGGGATTATATGGTGGATGAAAAGCAGGTGGAGCTGGCCATGAAGGGCAGCACCGTCTTGGGATCCCGTCTGGCTATTTGGATGTTGGAAGAAGCAGATTTGAAGGTTTACCTCTATGCATCCCCCCAGGTCCGTGCCCAGCGAGTCCATCAGAGGGAGCAAGGGGATCTTCAGCAGAAGGCCAGGGAAAACCAGGCGCGCGATATCCGGGATCATGAACGTTACAAGAAACTTTATAACATCGATAATAATCAATATAGCTTTGCCGATCTAATTATCAATACCGACCGATGGAATCCCCAGCAAATCAGCCGAATCATCATTGCTGCAATTCAGGATAAATTGCAGGCCTAATTCATCAAAAGACTCACTCGGCCATAGACCTTAAAAAGATGTCCTGCCGACCAGCCGATTTCTGCAGATCTGGGAGCAGTTCTGGATCTCATGGGGCTGTTACGTTCTTCATCATCGGGATGCATTGGGTCCATCTGAGCTTCTATTATGCCTAATCTGTAATGATAATGTACAAAATGTATCAAGCCGTCGGCATCAATTTCTGTGATAATCCCCACATGGGTTAATTGATCATCGGCCAATCCATTGCCGTTGTAGTCGTAGCTGTTATCCCAGAATATTAAATCTCCCGGCTGGGGGGTATCCATCAATAGTTCATTGTCTTCCAATAACTGATATAACCTGGATACTCCGTTGCCTTCATAGGGCCAGATCATCGGGGCGATCATTAGACCCGACCGTTGGCAAACGGCGTATATGACCCCGGAACAATCTAGATTATATTGTGTCCCTTCCACTTGAAGAACCTGTTGCCCAACGGCCCAGCGAGCTGACTGGGCAAAAAGCAGACCATTGGTAGAAGGCTCAGCAGACGAAGTGATGAAACCTATAAGAACCAATAGGATAATCAATATTTTTTTCATGACATTAGTCTATCACTCTTTTAATGGTGAAACAGTCTTATACCTGTATTGATGAAACACATGGAATATTTATCGGCGGTGCTGATGATATCTTCATCTCGGATGGAACCCATGGGTGACGCGATTATCTGAATACCGTATTGCTGGGCCAGTTCTATGTTATCCACCTGGGGGAAGAAACCATCGGAGATAAGGCAGCTCCCCTTGAGTTCTGATAGAAGTTTTTTATCACCAAAGACCTGAGCCCGCTGCTGCTCAATAATCTGGTCCATTTCCGTCCGTTTCTTCCCCTGATACTTTTCTTGAAACCCGTAGTCCAGCTTTAATTTCTGATACCAGATATTGGCCTTGGTCAATGCCAGGTTGGAACAGAGTATTCTAGACTGCTGACCCGATCCGATGCCGATAACCCTTCGGTCATTGACCACACATAGAGAATTGGACTGTGTATATTTCAGGGTGATCATCCCCAATTTTATATCCTCTTTATTCCTCTGGCTGATGTCTTTATTTTTAGTAACTATGTTGTTAAGCAACTGGTCGGTAATTCGGAGGTCGTTACGTTTTTGTTTTATGGTGATTCCAAATACCTGCCGTTCTTCCAGTTCCGGGGGAGTATATTCCGGATCGATTTGAAAAATAACGTAACCTCCCTTCTTTTTAGCTTTAAGAATTTCCAAGGCTTCGGGGGAATAACCCGGTGCGATAATTCCATCGGAAACTTCGGCCTTTATGATGCCGGCGGTTTCCACATCCACCTCATGGCTCAGGGCGATAAAATCCCCGAAGGATGCCAGTCTATCGGCTCCCCGTGCACCAATATAAGCGGTAGCCAAGGGGCTTACAGGCTTATTTACTTGGTAGGCCTTCTTCTCCTGATCGGTCAATTCCCTTGCCATTGCCACACCCGAGGGGGTTACATGTTTAAACGAGGCCGCCGCGGGAACCCCCAGTTCCTCACGGATTTCCTTGACTAGCTGCCAGGCATTCAACCCGTCTAAAACATTGATCACACTGGGTTTCCCGTTGAGTAGTTTCAATGCTCCCTTTGGGTCTGTCAACTCTGCAAAATCCTGATTGGGGTTCATTCCGTATTTTAATAACATGGTAGTCTCCTATAATTATTTCAAGTATAGCAAAAGAACAAAATCATTGTAAATCTTTGAAAATCATTGAAAATCATTGAAAATCAATAATACTTAATGAATATTCCTTCGGGGGAGTGTTGTTATGAAGTTTAAAGATTTTAAGGTGGGTTTAAAATTAACCATAGGTTACGGAGTAATCTTGGGACTTTTTTTAGTTTTTGCAGTTTATATGTTTTTCAGTCTAAATTCCATATCTGCATCACAAAGGGAAAGCGCCCAGAGGGCGGAAGATTCCCTGGAAATTAGTAATATAGCCCAGGGAGTATCCAATTTTTACGCCATCGTGGCAGATGGAATTATCAACCGCAATTACCAGGAGTCGAAGGATAATTACTTCGAGGCAAAAAACCTGGCCGATGAGCAGATCAACCGACTGGTCTATGATGAAGATAAACTGGTGGATACCGCCGAAGAAGTGGCCGCCGGAAAGGAATTTGAAAAATATTACCGGGAATATCTTGGATTATTCGAGAATGAGATTCTTCCTATCTTAGAAAAAGAAGACGATGCCCTTGAAAGAGTGGAAGATCTTCTAGCGATTGAAAAAATTTCCTCCCGGGTCATAGAAGTCTATTCCATCATGGCCGACGGTTTTATCAATCAGGATGCCCGGGCCACTGAAAGGGCTTTTCTGGAAATGCAGGAAGAGTTGCTAAGCTACATCGATGTGGTTTATCAACTGGCCGATACTGATGTGGAAAAAGCCGATGCCCAGGTTTTTGGACAGCATCTAACCCTCTACCTCAAGACCTTTGAAGAAAGGGCCCTGCCCATGATCGCCCGAAGCAACGGCACGGTAACCCAGGCCATGCGGAATCTGGACGAACAATTGGACGGCTATAAAATTGACGCCCTCGGAACGCTGGAAAAGATCGTTCTATCCCTGGAAGAAGAAAAAATTGAAACCATGGCCGATGAATATACCCTAAGAGAAGTGGACGGAAGGATCGACGGTGTCCGGGGAAATGCCATTGAAGCCCTAAATAAAATACTTGAATCTCTCGGTGATGAGACCAAAGAGGCCAATGAAGCCCTGATTCGTCAGGTTTCCCAATCCATTGTTATTATGGTTATTCTTCTTGTCTTTGTGGTCCTTATAGCCGTGATATTCGCCCTTATCATCACCCGGGGTATCACCACACCGCTGTCTGCGGGATTAACCTTTACCAAAGAAATTGCATCGGGGAACCTGAATGCAAAAATTGACATAGATCAACAGGATGAAATCGGCGTCTTAATTAAAGAAATGCTTAAAATGCAGAATACCCTGAGCGATGTGTTGGGCAGCATTCGAAGCAATGCCGACAATGTTTCTTCGGGCAGTCAGCAGATTTCCAGCTCCGCTCAGCAAATTTCCTCGGGGGCCAACGAACAGGCCTCCAGTACCGAGGAGGTTTCCAGTTCCATGGAACAGCTCTCCGCCAATATTCAGCAGAACACTGAAAATGCTCAAAAGGCCGATGAGATAGCCAGGGAAGCCTCGATAGATGCAGCCAAGGGCGGCCAATCGGTGGATGAAACCGTTATGGCCATGCGGAGTATTGCAGAAAAAATCAGCATTATTGAAGATATTTCGCGAAATACCAATATGCTCGCCCTGAATGCCGCCATTGAGGCCGCCAGAGCAGGTGATGCCGGTAAGGGATTTGCAGTGGTGGCCTCAGAGGTACGGAAATTGGCGGAAAACTCAGGAAGAGCGGCGGCTGAGATTACTGAAATATCCGGTTCCAGTGTAAAAGCTGCAGAACAGGCCGGGGTGATTATCAATGAATTGGTACCTAAAATCCAAAAAACCTCGGATTTAGTTCAGGAAATAACCATGGCAAGCCAGGAACAGAGCCGGGGGGCCGAACAGATTAACGCAGCCATTCAGCAGTTGGACACAGTAATCCAGCAAAATGCTTCGTCCTCTGAAGAAATGGCCTCCATGTCTGAAGAATTAAACAGTCAGTCCGATATGATGATGTCACATATTGGCTATTTTAAGTTTGACAATAAGTTTTCTGAAAAAAAATATCTTCCCAGTCCGCAAAGTAAAAAGCCGGTCAGAAAACCGGCAGAAGAAGAAATCATGGTTGATGAATCTCCTGCTCTAGAAATAACCTCAGACGAGGAGGGATTTGAAGAGTTTTAATATGATAGAAAAGGAGGGGCCATCAAGTCTGTAGCACCGGCTATATCTGTGAATAATTGGGTGAACATTATTAAAATTCGATTATTCATTACCACTGGTGGTTTCTTCCTACATATAGTCCACGGTGAATTACAATATGTTATTCATCATTTAAACGGATTCCACGGGGTGCTTCCCTATGGCTGTTTCACCGGATAGCATAACCATATCAGTACCGTCAAATACGGCATTGGCTACATCGGTCACCTCAGCTCTTGTGGGACGAAGATGTTCTGTCATGCTTTCAAGCATTTGAGTTGCTGTGATAACAAACTTATGCGCTTTGTTACACTTCCTTATTATTTGCTTCTGCACCACAGGTATTTCGTATATAGGGATTGAAACGCCCATGTCACCCCGTGCGATCATAATTCCGTCTGCAGCCTGAATTATCTCCCCGATGTTTTTTATCCCTTCTCTGTTTTCAATTTTTGCTATGATTCCGCACTTCGGCATTCTGGGGCTTATTATGTCTTTGATCGCAGTAACGTCAGCCGAACTTCTCACAAATGACTGAGCGAAATAATCTACTTCATGTTTAATGCCGAACTGAATATCTTTTATATCTTTTTCTGTTAATCCCGTGAAGTTAAGTTTTATGTCTGGGATATTAATTCCCTTATGACTTTTAATAATGCCAGGGACTATGGTTTCGCATTTCAGTCTGTCCTTTGAATTCTCAATGACTTTTAAAGCGATATTACCGTCATCAATATAAATTAATGATTCCTCTATGATATCCCTAAGTTCTCCTTCATAATCAAAAGGGATGTAGTCCTGGGGAATTGAAGAATTATTTGTAAGATAAACTATTTGATTCTTCTTAACGGTGATGCCTTCTTTTTGTTGTAAATTTCCGATGCGTATACGAAACCCTTCAAGGTCTAAAAGAATCTTTATTTTTTTGTGGTACTTATTATTCAGCTCTCTTATAAGCTTTATACGCTTGAGATGTTCTTCATGATCACCATGGGAGAAATTCATACGGGCAATATCCATACCCTTCAAGATCATCTTTCGTAATATGGTTTCCGAAGAACTTGCTGGCCCTATTGTACAAACTGTTTTTGTTTTTACCATTATACTCCCATCTCCTGCTTCCTATTGTTGATGTCCTTAGATAAAAAGGTACAAAGCTGTCTTATATTAGACAAATATTTTTAATGAGAAAGGCAAGTCTAATGTTCCACTAACCTGACATATAAATTCTCTATATTCGAGTTCCTAAAGGATAATAGGGGAGTCGTTTTTTTTTATATTTTTCCTCAGAGAACAAAGTTACCTCTATAAAACAAAAGCTCTTTCGTTTAATCTACCGTCACAATGAGTAGTGACGAGAAAAAGAGCGAAAACGCAATAGATAAAGAAATAAACAATGAGATCGAATTCTGTATAAATCTGCTGGAAAAACTTTCAGGCGATCCCCATCTCTATGCGGCTGTTAACGAAGAGAAAAAAATAGCCCTTTTGATTGCTGCCGGTAAATTATCCCGTCCGACGAGACATGAAGACAGGATGAGACGCGGAGCTCAAAAGAAGGTCAATCGGCAAAAGGTGGTTGAGCAGGAACGTAAAGCACGTGCTGCCACCGGTATTAGGAAAGCACGGGAGACCGATTTCTTTTCTGCTCCGAAACAGATAACCACTGACCTAAACCATGCCGGTGGAGATCCCACTCATCTTAATTCTCCGCGAAACTGTTATGTCTGTAAGGCTGAGTTTACCGAACTTCACTTTTTCTACGATACCATGTGTCCGAAATGTGCTGATTTCAACTACCAAAAGCGATTCCAAACGGCAGATTTACGAGGACAGGTAGCATTGATTACCGGGTCTCGTTTGAAAATTGGATACCATGCCACATTGATGATGCTGAGAGCAGGTGCCACAGTTATTGCAACAACCCGTTTCCCTGTTGACTCGGCTATTCGTTATGCCAAAGAAGATGATTACCTCCAGTGGAGAGACCGTCTACAGATTTACGGATTGGACGTACGTCATACTCCCAGTGTGGAAATCTTCTGTAGTTATAT
>JAQICO010000096.1 GCA_027858495.1 Spirochaetaceae bacterium | reverse complement strand
CAAGCCCAACTTTCTGTATTACAATGCTTTAACGACAAACCATGTAAAACCCAGAAGGTGAACTTGCTTATGACTATAGATTCTACATCAGAACGATTAAATAATACAGCAGGAATTGCTCTTGCTGGACGAATATTTCACTCCATCGATTTAGATCTTAATGATCATTCAGAAATTCAGCATAGAGAAGCGATAAGAGCAATGGCAGGTTTGCTTATTCAAGGACGAACCAGTTTTGCAGAAATAGAGTTATTCCAGAAGGATCTACTTTTTCAGAAATCTTTGGATTTATCCTATACACCTGCACAGGAAACACTGCGTCTTTATTTGGAAAAGTTAACCAAAAATGGAACCGATATAGAAAAAATCCTGTGCAATGTGAATCAGAAACTTCTTAAGAAAACATCTTTTACAGCGATCAAAACAGAAGGAAAAAGATACACCCCACTAGATATAGATGTATCGCCCATGGATAATTCCAGGTCATCAAAAGAAGGAGTGGGCCGCACGTATAAGGGTTGTGATGGCTATGCTCCTATTTTCAGTTATTTAGGGGCCGAAGGCTATATGTTGACCTGTGAACTCCGTCCAGGGAAACAGCATTGTCAGAAAGGTGCTCCTGGGTTTATCAAAAGGACCTTGGAATCTGCGAAAGCTCTAGACTTAAACGATGACATATTATGCCGTATGGATAGTGGCCATGATGCGAAAGAAACAATGGACGTGTTGCTTCACAGCGGACATTATTTTATTGTGAAAAAGAACTTGAGAAGAGACTCTCCCTTGAAATGGCTTGATTTAGCGATGGGGATAGGATCTGTTTCAACTCCCCGTAATGGAAAAAATGTCTACACTGGTGTAATGACTGGACCATACCCGACAGGGAATGATCATTGGCCTGATATAGATCATGTTTTTAAGATAACTGTTCGCGAGACAGATTGCGAAGGAAATTACTTTCTTTTTCCAGACCTTCAAGTAGAGATATACTTAACCAACCTTCATGAAAATCCTGAAACCGTTATTGACCTTTATCATAATCATGGACTCAGCGAGCAATTTCACAGTGAATTAAAATCAGATATGAATGTAGAAAAGTTTCCATCAGGGAAGATGGCAGTGAACTCTTTGGTTTTACACATCGCTATGATAGCGTTTAATACACTTAGATTTATTGGACAACAGGCACTAGGGCTCAAAGATTTACTCCCTTATAAACATAAAGGACGCAGAAAAAGACTTCGTAAAGTTATTGATGATTTAATAAGAATTTCCTGTAAATTGGTTCATCATGCAAATCAATGGAAGATCCGTTTATGGGAGCACGATCCATGGTATCCTGTATTTTCTAAATTATTCCTAACGGTTTAAAATTTATATTCAGATTTATATGAAGTCTAAGGGTGAGCTATGTCCAATAAAGTCTAAAGATCTCAAAATTAGTAACAGATGAAGCGATTGCTAGCATGAAGCACTAAACGAGCGTTGATATATTTGTATGCGTTCTCGGATTTATCAATAATTGGACCGATTTAGAAATTTTCAATTATTTATACGGATTCAGGTTTAATTCTTTAAAAAAACCATTTCTTTTCCTATTGGTCTTTTTTACCCTGTTCAGCTTTAGCTGCTCATTCCTTTCTGATCTGGATTCATCAAACAATGATTCAGCCACGGACAGCGATGGAGATGGATATTCCAATGATGCGGAAACCACCACCTTTCTGTTTAACCCCGATAATAATCCATTAAAGTTCAACCCCTATATTGCAGATCTGCCTCAATTGGAACTCCAATTAAGCAGTTTGCCCTATATTAGTTTAACCGCAACCAAATCCGGAGAATCAACACAGACCTTTGAAACAGCCTGGTCAACCGCCGATGAGAATTCCTTCACTACCAGCAATACCACGTCCACAGCCACAACCGTCGGACATACTGCAGGTGTGACTCTGGCCGCAGAACATGAATTCGGTTTTTTTGGGGGAACCACCATAAGCGGGGAATTACGCTATGACTATTCCCATACCCAGGAAACAAGCAACAGTTTTACCAGTGAACTTTCGGCAACCAGAACTTCCACCTATGAAGAAGCTCAAAGTTACTCTACCACCAACGGTTATACCCTGAGCGGAGGGACTTTAAAGATTTATCTAACCATACGAAATACCGGTGACATTAGCTATACCGTAAAAAGTTTAGGACTCTCCGCAGTAAGATTTCACCCCTATGCAGAGGGGAACCAGATTATTCCGGCGGCCAATTTAACCTATGACGGAGATTCATTTCCCGAGACCACCCTGGCACCGGGCGGAACCATGGTTGCCGTCTATTCTGCCACAGTTGATTTAAGTACAGCAGAAAAGCTTTTACAAAATTCCAATAATATCTCCATTAATATCTCCAATTATGAAATTGTAGACGAAAACGACAAGGCATTTGCTCATAATATGACCAATGTGGAGGCTAGAACCTTTTCACTGCTGATAGATTATGGTGTAAGAAGTCTCAATAAACCGGAGAGATATAAAATAAGCCCTGACTTTTCAACAGAGTCTTTGGTTTCCCTGGATGATGTATTTAATGATGTTCTTTCTATGCCCTACGAAGAGGGAGAAATGTCTGTAAACGGCGGTACAGTAACAGGTATTTCTTCTATCAGAAATCTTGCATCAAGCACCACAGGAAATCCCGGATATTGGATGCTATACCATACATATTCCAATTCAGGCATCTATGAAACCAGTATTTATTCACCTGCAGAAAGTTATAGTATTTCAGATATTGAGATTAATCGCGGGGATAAGATTCTATTACTCTATGTGGAAGACAGGGATCATGACGGTTTGCTGGCCAGAGAGGAATTTGCCTATGGCTGTTCAGACCTTCTTATTGACAGCGACGGCGATGGGACCAGTGATAAGAACGAAGTTGAAGCCGGGACGAATCCCGCCATCGATGAAAATGATACAACTCCTCCGCCTACTCCGCAAAGCCTGGGAGAAGTATCCTCCGCAGCGGTAAGCCTGAAATCCTCCAATAGAGCTAATGCAATACTAACATGGACCAATCCCAATAGCACAACCAACACCTTATTCAACAATGTGATAATTGTCCGGGGAGAGGGAGAAGAAGTCACCGTCAGACCCACGGCAGGACAATCCTATTCAACAGGTGGTTTTATTTCCGATCAAAAGTTTAAGATTGTATACATAGGAAATGCCAGTTCCTTTGAAGACAGCAACATGGAGTATGGAAAAACCTACCATTACCGTATTTTTGCATCGGATATTACTGGAAATGGAGGGACAGGCACCGTTTATTCAACGGGAAAAACCTGTTCCGTAAAAACCGACATACAGGTTACGGTGAATCTGACAGAAATAACTGTAGAGGACGAGGGAGACGGAAATGGTGCGTGTGAACTCTATTGGACCATTAAGGTAACCACTTCAACAGGAGGTAGTCATACGCTGGATTACAAACCATCCTCCTCCCATTGGTCTACCTACGAGGCATCATACACTGACACTAACACGAATATCTTCAGTCCAGGTACCGCCAATTTCACCATTCCGCAAGAGGACAGCGCCTGGTTTAAGGTGGATATAGATATTAAGGAATATGACGGGTCTGACCCAGACGACATGGTTATTGACGAAGTTTTTACCTATAAGGTTTATGATACCTATATAACAAGTACGACTGGGACTTTCCCCAATATCACATTCAATTACGGAGACCGTTACTGGTACGATTCTGATGTGGGTTGGAGTAATAAAAGCTGTTCGGACTACAGCGGTTCTTCCGAAGATACAATACTCACCGTATATTATACGATCCAGGCTTCTTCATAAGAAAAAAATTACAAATAAATGAAATCGGTAAAGGAATAAGCTCCCTTACCGGTTTTTTTTGCTCTTTTTTTGAATAAAGAAAAATTTGTCCTTTCTAAACTATCCTCTATACTTAAAGGTAATGATTACGAGGAGAGGAATCTATGGGCAGCACAAACCTAGTAAGATTTTCCAAGGGTGAGATCCTTTTCAAGGAAGGGGATACGGACCGGCATATGTTCATTATCCGCTCAGGGAAAGTTGGCATCTACAAAATGGGAGACAATAAACTGGTCCTGGTAACGGTACTGGAGCAGGGCAGTTTTGTAGGAGAGATGTCCTTTGTTTCCGGTCTTACCCGTTCGGCCTCAGCCAGAGCAGAAGAGGATGTAATTGCCAGCAGAATAGATACGGATATGCTCGGTGAAGATTCCTTGGGGCTCAACGGATGGATCGTGAATATCGCCCGGGTAATAGCCAATAGAATTCGGCGTACCACCGATCTTTTTGTGGGGGAATATTCCCCGGAGAGCGGAGCGGATCCACTACAACATGGTTCCATAAAGGAAGACAAAGATCTGGTTCTAACGCCCTATCAGGATAAAGCTAGAGGTTCCATTTTTTTAAAGGGATCTCTACAAAAAAAACACCTGGATGAACTGAAGGAATATATCAGAAACCTATCGATTAAGGGCTGTAGCGAGGTTATACTGGATTTTTCTGAAGTACCGGACATCGATAATGGAGTGATCGATTTTCTAAGCGCTCTAACCCTGAAACATGTGCTGTTCCAGAATACCAATGTAATGGTTAAAAACGTACAGCTTATCCGCAGTAAGCTTCTTTCCATCAAGGGAATTAGGCAGCTCATTGCCGAAACAAGACTTCCCACAAAACAGATTTCCCAGGGAGATTACCTCATCCGTCAAGGAGAGGAAGATCAGGTGATGTACGTGGTAAAAACAGGAAGCTTCACCATCTTCCGTGAGGTGGAGGGTCAGGAGATTACTCTTGGTAAAGCCGAAGCCGATGATGTGGTTGGAGAAATGAAACTGGTGGCCGGAGGAGTACGTTCCGCTTCGGTTCGAGCGGAAAAGGCATCGGTGGTATACCGAATAGAAATCTCGGAATTCTATAAAAACAGCTATCAGATTCCCAGTTGGTTTATGGATCTGATCCGCAGCTTGGTGGTTCGCCTGCGTAAAACAAACGATATGCTTGAAAGGGCCGTTCGACGGCAAACCAGAGAGGAAGAGGAAGATCTACCTGCGGGACTCAAGGCAACCCCCATCGGGATACTGCTGGATTCTTCAAGCCCCGGAAAAATCATTCTGCAGGGACATTTTGTCAAAGGAAACCGGGAATACCTTTCCACCATGGTCAATCTGTTTCTTAAACGGGGAATTATCGACATTACTCTGGACATGAAGCAGGTGGAAATGCTGGACCAGGAATCCATCCGCTATCTGTTAAAACTCTACGTGTATCTCAATAAAAAAGGTGGCGTGCTTCAAATCCTTGGACCCCAAAAGGATATTTTATTCCTCTTTAAACAGTACGATATCGAATTATAATAAGTTTTTATGTTACCTTCAAAGCCATTCCTCGTATGTATACTGTCTGCGCAGAGACAAGGAGGCATAAAATGCAGCCGGATTTTGGCAAAATATACGATGACCATGCAACTCGGATCTACCGTTTTATCTACTATAAAACCTATAACCGTGAAGCCGCCGAAGACATCACCAGTGAAACCTTCCTAAGGGCTATTGAAAAAGAGCAAAGCTTCGATGAGAGCAAGGGTTCCATCAGCAGCTGGCTTTTTGCCATCGCCAGAAATCTAACCACAGATTACTTCCGCAAAAAACAACTTCATCTTGATATCCAGGATATCTGGGATCTTAAAAGTTCCGACGATGTGGCGGTGGATGTGGAAAATCAGGTTCAATTGGAAGAACTCCGGAAGATTCTTGGCAGTTTAAAAACTCTTCAGCGAGAGGTCATTATTTTGCGAATCTGGATGGATATGCCCTACAAAGAGATTGCCCAAGTGCTGGGGAAAAGCGAGGCCAGTTTAAAGATGGCCTTCGCCCGGACCATAAAACATCTAAAAGAACAGATGGGTCCCTCGGCATTTTTAGCACTTCTATTGGCACCACTTTTTATCAGGTAAACCCAGGAGGAACAAATGGAAGGAATGATTACAGAAATGATAGAGGATATAGTAAATCTATTACCGGAATTTAAAGGGAGGGAGCAGGAATTGAAAGAGATTATAGACAAATTACTGCAGTCACAACCCAAGGTAGAGATGGATGAAGAGTTTAAGCAGAAACTCCGTGAAAAAATTATCAGCCATGCACAGAATAAAAAAAGGGTAATACCCCTATATAAAAGACTATTTTTTATCGTTCCAGGAGGAATGGCGGCGGCCTTGATTTTAGCCCTGGGAATAGGATTCGTAACCAACAAACACGGATCCAGTACTTTTGACGGCTTTATAAGTGAAACGCCCGTGGAGACTGTCCTTGAACATGGCACAGCTGAAACCCTTCAAGACAACCAGGGACCGAGCAGAATGGAAATACTAACTCAGGACTACCAGAAACAGCTGACTCAACTACAATCTACTGAAAATCAGTCGACTCAAAACAGCCCGAATCAACCACAGTCTACTGAAAATCAGTCGACTCAAAATAGTCCGGTTCAACAGCAGCCTCGCCCCGTAGACAGGGCGGATTTAATCGCCCCTTCAGTCTCTGAAGCGGAACCCATGGAAGATTTAGAGTCGTCCATAGAGTTAAACTCTGCCGATGATTTGGTCCTGGCAATTGAGTCGGAAGAGGCTCCCATGGATGGGTTGCTCGCCGGCAGTGAAGGACAGTCCATTAGAATGATGAGTACACAAGAAGTCCAAAGCCCCCGAATAATGGAAGAAGAAAGGGATATAATCGATCCCAACCTGGGTTATGTCACCGAGGATTTTAACACCGAAGAATTCACCCGGATCTATGAGAATCAATTTCTCAGCGCCTTGAATGATCCAGTATCCACCTTCAGCATCGACGTGGACACCGCCTCCTACTCCAATGTACGCCGCTATCTCTTTAACGGTTCACTCCCCCCCGCCGACGCGGTAAGAATTGAAGAGCTGATTAATTACTTTGATTACGGTTATCCTGACGTAGAAGGAGAACATCCCTTTGATTTCAACACCGCCCTATCAACCTGCCCCTGGAATCAGGAAAATTTATTGCTCTATGTGGGAGTTCAGGGAGAACGAATGGCCTTTGAAAACCTGCCGCCCAATAATTTGGTATTCCTACTGGATGTATCGGGTTCCATGGCCGATGCCAACAAACTTCCCCTGTTGAAACAATCCCTGGAAATGCTCACACAACAGTTGCGTCCCCAGGACAGGGTATCCATTGTGGTTTATGCCGGAGCCGCTGGTGTCGTTTTGCAACCTACTGCAGGAAACAAAACCGAGCGAATCATCTCTGCCTTTGACCGACTTGAGGCCGGAGGATCCACCGCTGGAGGCCAGGGGATTGAATTGGCCTATAATCTGGCAGAAGAAACCTTTATGGAAGAGGGGAATAACCGCATCATCATTGCCACCGACGGTGATTTTAATGTAGGGCCTTCATCAACCTCGGAAACCACCAGACTGATCGAAGAAAAACGGGACAAGGGTATTTTCTTAACCGTATTAGGATTCGGCATGGGAAATTACAAGGATTCCCGGATGGAACAAATGGCCGATAAGGGCAATGGCAACTATGCCTATATAGACAACATCATGGAGGCAAAGAAAGTACTGGTAAACGAAATCAGCTCCACCCTTTTTACCATTGCTTCGGATGTAAAAATCCAGATTGAATTCAATCCCTATATGGTGGAGCAATACCGTCTTATCGGCTACGAAAACCGGGTGATGGCCAATCAGGATTTCAACGATGATACTAAGGATGCCGGAGAACTAGGTGCGGGGCACAGCGTAACGGCCATCTATGAGATTGTCCAAAGAGATCGTCAGTCTAACCAGGCCGATGATTTGAGATATCAGGATCAGAATATCAATGACATGGCCGCCTCAAGCGGCGAGATAATGACCATCAAGTTCCGTTACAAAAATCCCGGCGAGGACCAAAGTATTCTGATTGAGCGACCCGTAGCCTACCAAGTGCAAAACTTCCAGGATACCCAGCCAGCCTTCCGTTTTGCCGCAGCGGTTGCCCAATGGGGAATGCTTCTTAGAGACTCTGAGTACCGGGGAGATTCCAGTTTTCAATGGGTTTTGGATACCGCCAGATCGGCAGTGGACTATGATCCCTACGGACTGAAGGCCGAATTTCTGAACCTGGTGGAGTTAAGTGAACTGAATCGTTAAGGCAGTGTAGTTATGGCCAACTGAGCTTCGCCTGTGCGAAGCTCTTGGCCGGCGCTGCTGCTGCGCCGGAGGCCCCTGGTCTGGGATACCACATCTTCCATGGATCCAAAAACCAGATAGGATTCCCCTTGAATGTTCTGAGGAGAGATCGGAGGGGCTGGAGGCTGAGAACTGAAGGCGGTAACCACCAATCGTTCCACCCCCAGAGGTGGAACCACTTCAAAGAGATAGGGCAAAGCAACCACCCTATTCACCTTATCGATACCAATATAAAAATTTTCTTCCAGAAGGACCTTTTCTCCCGAGGCAAGAAAGTAGGTGAGCTGCAGATAACAGGGTTGGTTAACCCTAAAATACAACTGCAGCTCCTCCCCCTCCGAATAGACCAGCACATCTTCGTTGCGGCCCTTATCGGTCCAGATATCCAAATGAATACTACCATCGGTCATGGCGCCTTCCTGGAATTCAAGTAGATCCACCAGGGACTGCAAAGAGTTCTGAGGTTCCAGATCCATGGAGTCGTCTAGGCTGGCCCGGGGAAACACCGCTGAGGCGCTTCCAATTACCGCACCCTCCACACTGTCTCTAGCCTGGATAAGTAGCTCAACCTCATCATCTCTTAGCCAGTAGGAGCCTTGGATAACCGTAGGGTTCCCCCCCGAAGGCAGCCCACCTTCCAAGAGTTGGGCA
The DNA here is from genome assembly GCA_027858495.1 of Spirochaetaceae bacterium. Classification (GTDB taxonomy): domain Bacteria; phylum Spirochaetota; class Spirochaetia; order DSM-2461; family DSM-2461; genus JAQICO01. The sequence goes on along the minus strand of JAQICO010000096.1, from coordinate 3,647 downwards.
AGTTTGTCAGCGGCGTATTTACCGAAGGGACTGGAAAAGTCGGTCTGCTGAAAGCTAAGCGGAGGATTCTGCAACCGGCCGCCCCTGACCTGCTGCTCCTTCAGTAGAAAAAGAATCTTGGCCATTGCCTGATCCAGATTTAATTCCTGGGAACCCCGGAGGGATTCAATGGTTATGTTTATGTTCTGTTCCAGACTGATGAGATCTTCAAGAGATTGGAGTTCCTGCTGGCCAAGGCTGCGAAAAAGCTCTTCCTGCCCCTGGGAAGAGAGGGTTCGAAGCACCGTACAGTCACTGTAAACCTCACTGAATAGGGGCAGAGACTGGGCGTAGATAGAGGCCGCCTGGCTGTTTAATCCCTGAGTCGCCCTTTCCCCGGCAGATTTATTTAGTTCCAAAATCCGGAGAAGCTGCTCCTGCGCCCGGCCCTGAAGATCTTCCACCAGGCGATTGCGATTGAGATAAGCCAGGACAAACACCGAGACCCCGTTATTCTCGATCTTAAAATCCGCCCCGGGAAGCTCCAGATCAGCACTGCTTTTGGTCACCGAGGAAAAAAAGGAGCGACTGTAATTTTCATTACCCTGGGCTCTATCTACTAATTCGGAACTGATCTGCACACGAACCTGGCGCACCAAGTCGTTCAGGGCCTGGGTTTTGGCAGCATCCACCGCATCGGAGGGGGAATCTCCCAGGGGACTCATGCCGAATCCGCTGAGATATTCACCGCCCAAGAGAGTGTGAACTCCAAAGCTGGTAACCCATTGAGGGAGCTCAGCCGCCAGTGTATATGTGGAAATGAGAAAACAAATGGTTAAAGTAAATAACTTAATTTTCATATTAATCCGACCTTAGTTATTCAATTCTATTTTAAACCTTCCGTTTTTTCAATCAGAAAAGGGTCTATGGGTAATGGATCTTTTTTTGGGCTAATTGGTCAAAGAGATAAAAATCTCCACCAGAGTATCTTCCGGTCCAGTCTCACCCATCTGATAGGCCTCAAAGTCATAGGAATAACTGCGTTGCAGATCTGCAGCCCAGACCTGCTGCCATAGTTGCCCTACCACTTCCACCATATTTCCCCGTCCACTGAATTTTGCATAATTCCCTGCCGGTATGGTGCGACCTTGAATCTCCCCCGACTGATCTAAAGAAGCTACCTCCATGGCAGCGGTATAATCATAGGGTTTGGTTAAATCAGATTCATAGTTATGGTACACCCCGTAACTTACCGGTCCGGTGATTCCCTGGATTTTGCCGGGTACCGCTTCCCCTTGAAAGCGCTGCCACAGCTTTCCCATGTCTTCGATACATTTCATGTTTTCATTGCTGGTTCTTACGGTGATACCGGCGACTTTCTTTTCTTTGATGTCCACCCTTTCATAATTCATACTCAACTCCTAAATAATAATGATAATGCTATGAATAGTTGAGTAAACCTGACATCTAGGGGCTGTCGCAAAAGCCTCCTTTAACCCTGATACTGCGTTGATTTTCTGCACGGGCTACTCATGTAGTACATCTACACTGCGTTGCCGGTTCAAAAATCGCCTTGTCTCAGAACTAAATCATGACTTTTGCGACAGCCCCATTTTATTTTATTCAACAAATGCGGAAACCAGCCAATATGCCGGAGAATTCCAATAGATGGTAATCTCATTGGTTGAATAGCTGGGTTCAGCATCGATGTAACATCGGCTGGGTGGATTGCCTGACAATAGGCTTTTGGCCACAGAATCTTGAAGATTCATGTTAGGTCCACCAGCCACCATTCCTGGTACCACTTCTCCTATAGCCGTGGAAGGACGATGATGGGGGTCCTTGGTAGATTTTGTACCGAAAGAAGTAACATAACTCTGAGACAGGGCATTTCGTCCAAGCAGGTAATGTATATGATCCAGAGCCTGGGTTCTATACATTTCATTACCCCCAATTTCATAGGCCACCAATAATAGAACACCATTGTTAGCCACGGTCATATTACTGCCCCAGGGATAATTAACGCCCATGGAGATATTATAACCATCTGTGGTTGCGGCCTGACTGAGCTCTGAAGCCTTATTTAACAAAGCCTGTTCAAGCAGAGCTTGAAAATCATTGTTCTTATCATCCCGTTGGGTGAAGATATAAGAGATGAGAGCATAATCTCCTACGCTGGCCCACCCAAGGCCGGACCAGGAATTATTCTGATAACTGGTTTGAAGATATTCGTGGTATCCCGGCTCTCCAGTGGTTAAGAAGAGCTCCGTGGCAGCCCAAAACCTTTCATCGCCCATTTCTCCATCGCCGTACTCACCAGTCTGAATCTCCTGGGGATTTGTAAAGCCAGGGGCTTGAGGATGTTCTTCCAGCCACATCCATGCCTTTTTTGCAGCACTTAGGGCCTTTTCAGCATAACTGGGATCCATTTCACCATATACTCTGGCAGACAGGGCCATAACAGCTGCAAAATCTCCAGTGGCGGCAGCCGAGATGGGGGATATAATCATATCATCATGGAGATCCTGGGGCATTTTAACCCCCTGAAAACGGGCGGTGGTAATTTTGTGGTATACGCCACCGGTTTCAGCATCCTGCATTTGAAGCATCCAGTCTAATTCAAAACGAATTTGATCGTCTAAATCGGCATTGGCGTTTTCACTCTCAGGAATACCTAGAGCATCGCTTGCCGTAGCCTGGGGATAGAACTGTCTGGCCATAATCAAATCGGCCACAGCCTTGGCTGCAGGAACCACATAACGACCGTAATCGCCAGCGTCGTGCCAACCACCTGTAACCGATAGGGTTTCTTGAGTCTCAAGAATGATAGCCCGATCGCTATGGCAGGCCTCATGACTCCATAATCCGCCGTATTCAACGCCGAGAGCCTCTCCACAACGCTGATAATAAAAGAATTTCTGAAGGGCCAGCTGTAAAGGAGCATAAATATTTTTTCCTATAGTAAAAACATAGGAAGATTCCTCTCCGTTTATTTCTATGGTGTACTCCCCTGGAGTAGTAAAATCAGAAAAGTCACCGGCATATACTCTATCGCCACTGGCGGCATCATCCACAGGTCCGGTTAAATCACCCTGAAAAACAGATTCCCCGCTTTCCATGTTTATCACCTCACATGTACCAGCTAAAGCCTTTGTCATAACGATTTTTTCTTCTTGTGGCAAATATCCCAATTGATTCACATGGACAATGGTCACCTTTTCCTCTTCTATTGTCTGACCGTTCATAGCCATTAAAGAAAGATTATCCACCTCAACAATATGAGCTTCCATAGGGGCATCTTCTTCAAAATAACCCAGATTAAAACATAGTTTGGAGAGGGGATCCGATTTATCTTCCATGGTAAATTCAAATCGATAGGTCTGCATTTCCTGGCTCAATGTAATAAATTCTTCCATATAACCAGTGTAGGGATCGGAATCCTTTTGGATCCTAATTTGAGCTGTACGGGGAATGGTTGACCGCATATCCACCGTCAAGATATATTCCCCACCTTCTATCATGGAAAGCCCAGCATATTGCCCTTGAATATGCCAATTTTCCTCACCGACATCTTCTACCTGATATTCGATATGGCCATCTACTGCATAAAATTCCGCTACTCCGGGGTCGTTCACAAAAAGGCCCCATTTTTCGGTGCCATTCTGAAC
>JAQICO010000457.1 GCA_027858495.1 Spirochaetaceae bacterium | reverse complement strand
TCAAGGGTCTCATTTATTTTTTTAGTTTTATATCAAACAAACGTATGGAAAGAATTGGCTGCAAACTGGAAACCCCATGGCCTACTGAATACCCATGATGAGATTCGCCTAGAGGATATAGATGAAAAAATAGCATTGATGCTTCAGGGTAAATTAAAAGGCCGTACTATCATTAATATGGAGAAAAAGTCTATCCCTACAAGCTATATTTCACAGTCTGCCCATTTTCGACATATGAAATAACCGAAGTATAAGAAAGAAAATCCACCGTTAAGCGGCACGCCGTATTTTCCTTTTTCCAGGAAAGTGAGATGGTATTTTCATCGGAATCATCAATGTTGAATGTCCCATTAAATGCATCATAGCTGTTTCTGAATTCTGCAAGTTTAAAGAGTCTCTGCACCACAGGCTTTTTTAGCGCCTGCTGTATTTCTTCCATTGTAAAATTATGACGGTTAAGTTCACGTCCATCACCCCTGATTTTTACAGCGTCCACATCATTTTCACCGGCCAGTAAACCCACATAGTAGACCTGAGGAATTCCGGGAGTAAAAAACTGCAGCGCCCGAGCGGCCATATAGGCGTCATCGTTACAATGGAGCATGGAATAGATGGTACCACGAATCTGGTGCACATCAAATCCGTCTTCATCTTTATATTTTGCCGAATAAATAAGACTTAAATTTGAACCGCGCTGTACACACAAATCAACAATTTTCCGGGCCTCTTTGGTATCTATGAGGCCGTCCATATCGGGTTTAACGGGCAAACCGTCATGACAATCTAACATGGTAAACTGTTTATAAGACCGCTCTGCAAGGTACTGTATCAGATTTCCACTCCTTCGGTTGAGCAACGCCTCAAGAATTCGATAGGGAAGAATAAAATCGTATATCCAGTGTCCCTTTTGGGCAAGTTTATTTTGAATCGAATGATGGGCGTGTACCTCCGGAAGCAGTTCAATGTTGTAGGATGCCGCAATCTCGCTTATCCAATCCAGGTATTCAAAAATCTCCGGCTCTACAAAAAAACAGGAGGTTCCAAGTTTCTTAATGATATAGCCCACAGCATCCAGTCTAACCAGATTGACTCCCTTCTCACTGAAATTTTTCAGAAAGGATTCCAACAGAACCTTTGTCTTTTTAGAATGTACATCCAGGTCAACCTGCTCTGACGGCTCGGTTTTCCCGAAGGTCGTCCAAAGGGTTACTTCTTTTCCACTTTTTTTTATGGTGTAGGTTGAGTAGGGATTGGTTCTTCTAAGAAACATCCTGTCAATTATTTCTTGTGGGGGCAATGAGCCGTCATTTATCTTATCTAATGTAATAAAAAGGTCTGCGTATTCCGACTGTTCTCCCTTTTCCAAAAAATCCTGAAAATAGATAGATTTCTGGGAAATATGGTTAACCATCAGATCCAGCATGATATCAAATTGGGAAGCGATTTCCCTAATATCATTCCAGTCTCCAAACTGGGGTTCGATTTGAAGATAGGTTAAGGGAGCAAAACCCCGGTCTCCCGACGATGGAAAGGGTGGGAGTATATGCACGCCCCCCGGGACAATATCAGCTAAATGATCGCATAGAATCTGGTTTAGTGATTTCAGATTCCCTCCAAGAGAATCGGGATAGCATATCAATTGGATTTTATTTTTCACCATGTCTACACCCTTCTATTCAATTTTAATAACAACATCATCCTTTGTAATAACAAAATCCGCAAGATATCTATGACCGGCAATTATTTTATGTTCTGTTTTTAATATCTCTTCAATAAATGGATCCTCAACTTCACCGCCCCGGTTGCGTTTTTTTCTATGTTCTAGAGTATCCAGTCGGTTTTTAGCGATAAAAATCTTTCTATCAATATTTCGAAGAAGTGAGGTGTAGGTACCCTCGGCAATCACCACATCCACTCCGGTGAGATCAATTTCCTCTTGTTCTATGCTGTTACTGTTGTAATCGATCAGGGGCTTCGTTATAGAATTCTGTCCTGCCAAAGCATGGTTTATATTCTGTTGCATAAGGTCGAGATTTACTTCCACATGGGGGCCAAGCCATTGGGTATCTTCCCGCCGTCGTGCATCATTTGATTGAGGCGGCAGTTTAAAATAATCATCCTGCCCCAAAAGAATAGACCGGATATTATGTTTTTCCAATTGATCGACCAAGGCCTTTCCCGTCTCGGATTTACCACTGCCAGACTCACCGGCCACCGTCATTATATAGCGGCTGGATTTTTCCTTTATGCTGCGTATTATTACAGGAATAATTTTTTTTGCTGTTTCTTCATGTTTTTGCTCCACCACAATAATATCACCCTTCATAATCTGCCTCCAAAACAAAAAAAGACCTTCGTACAACCCATGCAAATATCGGTAGAAAGAAGCGCTCAAGTTATTTTAGATGATGAATAAACTTCTACCCTGTTCCCATAAACAGGGGTGGGACTACCTTTGCTACCATCTTAATAGTAATCGTTTTATTTTTCTCTCGCAATGAAAAATGGGGATTTAGCAGTTTAAATATTCCCTACCATAGATGTGCCAGGATTCACAATCGTAGGTTTCGTCATGACATAGATGCATGCCTATGGCATCATAACCTTGATCCCTGTGGTATTCAAAGTATTCTCACAAATCCCATTGGTGACCCCATATCAATTTGTCCCAAATAAGCCAGAGAGCCAGCCGGCCTCAGTTTATTTTATTGTTTTACGGGATCAGTTCCAATTGACAACGTTCAAACGATACGTTATAATGTTTGAATATGATGGATGAGAAGAAAGAACAAATCCTGAATGCCGCCATTGAATGCTTCACTGCCTTCGGTTACGAAAAGACCTCAATGAGTGACATCGGTAAACGGGTTGGGCTGAATAAGGCATCCATCTATTATCATTACAAGGATAAATTAGCTCTCTTTGATGCCATGGTAAATAGCAAGAGACAGATCCATCGCAGTTACCAGCGGGAGCAATTGGCAGGAAAGGAAAAGGGGATTGCCAGTATCGTGACCTTTCTTTGCACCGAGATTGATTTTGTGGAAGAGCTAGCTGTTAATTTTCTGGCTGCACCAACCCATAATCGGGGAGGGAAGGATGATACCCAGTCGGTGTTTCAGGAAATTATTCAAGAGGATATAACCCGCCTGATTGCAATGATCCAGGAAGCCTGGGGAAGCGGTGGGGTATTAAAGCTGGAATCCAAGGAGTTAGCCAGGTTGATTCTTCAGACTTCACGGGGGCTATTAACCCTGGATTGTCCTCTGGATGGACCCATTGCCCAACGGGCAACAGGTTATCAACGGGTTAGGCAGGATATCAGGGATATTATCCCGCTTCTATTAAAAGGAGCCGGAGTATAAAAATATAGTTGAATCTTCAAAGATCCGGACTTTGAAGTGTTCATAACACAGGAGAGAGTATCTCTCCTCTTTTTTAACAATTAAATCAAACGTTCAAACATTGTGTTCGAACGAATTGGAGATGACGATGAACCGAATTTATGTATTTACATCCACAGGGAATTCCCTGAAATTGGCCAAAACCATGGCGAAGGGACTAGGAAACACGGAAATACTTTCCATGGCTCGACTTATGCAGCGGGAAGAATGGTCCATTGAAGGTGAAATAGTGGGGTTTATTTTCCCCGGTTATTATGGCAGTGTTCCCCAGCTGGTGACCCGCTTTATCGGAGAAGCCCGGAATATTCAGGCAGATTATATTTTTTCTATGATTTCTGCCGGGCGCAGTACAGGTATTGCCATGAAAACCCTGGCAGGACAATTGGAAGAACGGAATTTAAGGCTGAACTATGGAAGATCCCTGATGTTAGCCTCCAACTACATGAGTGGTTGGTACTATTCCATGGTGATACCCGGTGAGGAAAAATTGAATCAGCTCTATGAACAAGCCGAACAAAGCTGCCGTCGGGCTATAGAAGATATCAAAGAAAGGAAGGATTTCCTGGACCGAAGCAGTTTTATAGGCTATTTGCTGCCCCTGATTTTGTCCCCTTCAAGATACACCAGGGATACCCGGCCCTGGGACAGGGAATTTTCCATTGGGGATCAATGCTCGGGCTGCGGGACCTGTGTGAAGGCCTGTCCTGTGGATAACATTTATCTGGACCAAGGGAAGCCAAAATTTAATCACAACTGTCAACGCTGTATGGGATGTGTACAACTCTGTCCGCAGCAGGCCTTTTTCATTGAGGGAAAGGCTATGAACAAGCCTCAATACCTCCATGCTGAGATCTCCAGAAAGGAACTGTTTCAGTTCCATGGGCCGGTAGATCAGTAGCAAAGACAGGAATGGTGGTTCCAGTTTTCCAGAAAATAAATGTTTCAGCCCTTTCTTTACTTTTGGTCATATAAGCCTTTTTTAAGGAGATCCACGGGAGTCATCCTTTCAATAATTGCGATGACTACTTTTAATTTACCATGGTACACTTTAAAATTTTCAAAAAGTTGTATCAATAGTGTTTGATTACCAACACTTTTTTGTTTGCCCATGGATTTAATGCTTTTCCCCAGGTCATTCAATACCTCCAGAGTTTCTAGAAAAAGTTGATGGCTAAGTTGTACCAATTCCAAGGCTCCTTGGTTTATATCCTCAATCACTCGGTTGAGCTGCCCCTTCATTTCCATAATAATAAAGGGTGCCTTAATGGCCTGAGAGATAGTTCCCAGGGGGGTTAGAGAAGAGGAGCTCATTCTATTTTTCCATTGCTCCATCTTAGCTTCTAAGGTATGGAAATTGTCCAAAATATCATGAAGCCTACTTTCTGAAAGTTGAGTATAGCCGCTGAAGTCTATTTGGTAGCTATGTAAATCCCTTAATATTTGAGGAATAAAAAAGATATTAACAAAATTATATATGCTTTTCATTTGGTAGAGATACTCCAGGGATTTTAATTTTTGGGATTCCAAGTAGACTATGGAACCTGAATTATAAAAGGTTAAATTCTCCAGATTCATCCCTCCAAATATTTTTTTCATCTCCAGATTATATTGCTGCTGTTCCCGAATAAAGATTTCCTGGTCCCTGGTTTCTCTAAAGGTTTTTAGCAATTGTGAATAATAGTTAGCCAGGTCCATGGATTGATCTTTATTTAACTTATAATTCCAATGGGCATTTTCTTTGACTGACCGAATAATTTTTAATAGGTGATCCTTGGATATTAGTTTCAGCTGTATCCTCTGGATATCCCTTAACATTTTGCTATGGACGGATGGAAAAAACACAGAAAACCAGGATGTAATGTTAGAATTGAAATCCATGGGCTGCAATATCTTTAAAAGGTCTATGAGCATTGGTAAACATTTAGTTCCCCCCGCATAGGCTTTGTTTTTTCTGTTTCTATTCAAATGGTATAACTTTATCTCAAAGGAAAATTCATATAAACCAATAAAATATTGAATTTGTGGAAGTGTTTTATCCCATCGTTCTATGACCGATGACTTGATTTTTTTATGGTTATTTTCAAAACACCCATTAATTTCTTCGATGGCTGCATCCTGGTCTTTTTTTAAGATTTCATGAAAATTAAAATCTCCCAATTGAAGTTTCTCCGATTTTAGAATCTCCTTGAATATGGATTCCACTTCTCCTTCTGTACATGTCCATTGGGGAAGTTTTGGTTCTGCCTTTTTCATTAGATCCACGGTTTGTTTGAGGCTTACCAGAAGACTACCCAATTCGCCGGTGAGCAAATCTTTTGTTGCTAAATAAAATACAACATCCATATTGGATAAATCCTTCCATAACATCACCAAGGATTTATCTTTAGCGTCTTTTGGAGAAAAAAATGGCATTTTAAGCCATAGGAATCTTTTAAATTCTGAAATTCTCTTCATGGTTGTTCTTTAATTATAGTTCTATTAGCCCCGGATTCAAGGAGCAAGGGAAACATTATTTAATCGCACCAGCCTTGATACTTCTCTATTCTCCTGTTTAATTACGCTGGTCTTGATACTTATACAAAAATCCTGTTTAATGGCCCTTCCTTTGGACCCGTCCCAAGGGTTCAATATTCTTGGAGTAGATACAATTAAATGAAAAATGTTAAAAACGATCTCTTGTCCGGTGTGACCGTAGCTTTGGCTTTAGTGCCCGAGGCCATCGCCTTTGCCTTTGTCTGTCATCTTTCTCCGATGATCGGATTGTATGCTGCCTTTATTGTAGGGTTAATCACTGCAGTTCTGGGTGGTCGACCGGGAATGATATCCGGAGCCACCGCTGCGGTGGCTGTGGTACTGGCTTCCTTGGTGGTTAGCCATGGGGTGGAATACCTCTTTGCCGCCGTGGTATTGATGGGGCTGATACAGATATTGGCCGGTGTGTTACGGCTGGGTAAATTTGTACGCTTGATCCCCCATCCGGTGATGCTGGGATTTGTAAACGGCTTAGCCATCGTAATTTTTATTGCCCAGCTGGGGCAGTTTAAGAACGGAGTTGGTGACACAGCCACCTGGATGGAAGGACTGGATCTGTTTATCATGCTGGCCCTGGTTCTGCTGACCATGGGCATCAGCTATTTTCTTCCAAAATTAACCAAGGCTGTTCCTGCCTCTTTGGTGGGTATCGTGGTGGCAACACTGATTGCCTTTGGTCTATCCAGGGCAGATATATACCACTTTCGTTCAGTCATGGACTATGTAAAAATGCTGGATCCGGCTATCTCCAGTCTCAAGGGCGGATTGCCCAAGTTCCATTTACCCCAGGTCCCCATGAACCTTGAAACCCTTAGGGTTATCTTTCCCTATTCTTTATTGGCTGCGGCGGTTGGGTTGATCGAATCCCTGCTGACCCTGACCCTGGTGGATGAAATCACCGAAACTCGAGGTCACGGAAATCGGGAATGCCTGGGCCAAGGGGCGGCCAATCTGCTTTGCGGCTTTTTGGGAGCCATGGGCGGCTGTGCCATGATCGGCCAGAGCATGATCAATATAAAATCCGGCGGCCGTGGACGTCTTTCGGGTATCACCGCAGCGCTGGCTCTGTTGGCCTTTGTTATTCTGGGTTCTTCCTTTATCCAAATTATTCCCATAGCAGCCTTGGTAGGGGTTATGTTTATGGTGGTTATCAGCACCTTTGAATGGACCAGCATCGGTCAACTAAAAAAAATTCCCAAGTCCGATGCCTTTATTATCATTCTGGTCTCGCTGATCACCGTGTTTGAGGATCTGGCCATCGCGGTATTGGTGGGGGTCATCGTTTCAGCCCTGGTCTTTGCCTGGAAAAAGGGCAGCCAGATAGAGATTCATTCTGAAACAAATCAGAAGGGCTCCAGGGTGTACCATC
>JAQICO010000216.1 GCA_027858495.1 Spirochaetaceae bacterium | reverse complement strand
TGTAAAAATTCTAAATTAAAGGGTAACTAAGATGCAGATAGAATAACATGATTCACAGCCCAAGTCACCATAGAAGCTACCGTCATAACAAAGGTTACAGCAAATCCCATACCCACTGCGGATTCAAGATCCTTTGAAACACCGATAAACGGACAAAGGCCTAAAAATTGAGTTAAAATAAGATTACTTATCAATACATAGGTTATAACAATCCCTAAATAATTAGCAAAAAAGTCCATATTTCCTCCACTCAGGATTGATTCGATTTATTAAATAGTGCTTTCAAATAACCCACAACCAATAACGCTCCAGCGGGAAGACTAAATACCGTAATAGGAGCATCTGACAACAGAGGAATTTTTATCACCCCTGAAAATCCTACGACACCTTGAGCCGCCGCTGCATCAGATGGTTGAAATAATTTTATATTTCCTAGGAAGCCTAAGTTTTCTATGGGAAACAATGTTATGGTCCCTGAACCTAAAATTTCACGAACAAGAGCGATGAAAATAAGAGCCATGGTAAAACCAAGCCCCATACCCAAGGCATCTTTAATAGAATCGACTATACCATGTTTACTGGCGAAGGCTTCCGCACGACCAAGAATGATACAATTGACCACAATAAGTTGAACAAAAACGCCCAGAGAACGAGATAGATCGGGCATGTAAGCTTGTAGGGTTAAATCTACAATGGTTACAAAACTCGCAATAATAACGATATAAGCCGGGATATGTACTTCATATGGTATAAATTTCTTTAACAGGGATATCATTATATTTGAACATAGAAGAACAAAAAGGGTTCCCATGCCCATACCGATGGCATTTACAACCTGAGTTGTTACAGCCAAGGCAGGGCACAATCCAAGTACCAAAACGAATACAGGATTCTCTTTTAAGATACCTTTGACTAGCTCTTTCATTAAAAACTCCCCTCTTTAATCCATTCAGACCCTTGGTATAAGGCTTGAGATACCCCGCTAAAGGTTATAGTCGCACCGGTTACATCATCAAACTCCGATCCAATCATCGCTTTGGTGGTTGGAAGAGGTCTTTCAACACCCCTATTAAGGAATTTATCCATATAAGTTGAATCTTCAGCCTTTTTGCCTATACCGATTGTTTCATCATTATCCATAAGTTTCGCATTGATTAATTCCCCTTGGGAATCATAAACCGCCAGGAGTGTCATATCTCCTCCATAACCTTTGCCCGTCAAACTTAAAATATATAGCGTTTCATCTGCCACAGAGACGGGATAATATAGATTTACCACTTCATCTTCCACATCAACAGGAGCACCGGCTTCAGCTCCTGAGACCAAAGCGGAAAGGGCTTCCTTAAGTTCTATAGCCTTTCTCTCTCGTATAACTGGTTCTGTTTTATAATTAACTAATCCTAACAAAAAAGCCGCAACACCACAAATCAAGGTAAGCCGTAATGTTTTATCTACAAGACTATGCATTTGCCTTACCTCCTAAATTATTCTTAATACCAAAGCGTTTTGGTTTTATAAGATAATCGATTAACGGAACAAAAATATTCATGAAGATAATTGATAAAGAAACACCTTCTGGAAAAGATCCATAAAAGCGTATAAGAAATGTTAATACTCCGCAGCCGATACCAAATATAATCCTTCCCTTTGTGGTAAGTGGAGTGGTCACCAAGTCTGTGGCCATAAAAAAGACTCCCAAAATTAAACCACCACTTAACAAGTGAAACAATACATCCCCAGTAAATAAAGCGGTACCGAAGGGTTTCCCTCCGAATATCCATATTAAAAGAGAAAAGGATAACAAGTAAGAAAGAGGAATGTCCAAGGTAATGATTTTTTTTATAAGTAAAAATATGGCCCCGAGTAGAAGTAGTAATGCAGAAACTTCTCCTATACAGCCAGGAATCTGTCCAAGAAACAATTCTTTATAACTTACCGGAACGCCTTCACTGGCCAATAATGATATGGGGCCAGTGATATTATCACCTATACTCATCAAACCAGTTTTTAATGAACCCAAAGGCGTGGGCCCTGAAATTGCATCCAACCCAGCTCTTGAAGGTAAGGTCCAATGATTCATTGCTCCTGTCCAGGAGAAAAAGACAAAGACACGTCCCGCAAGAGCCGGATTCATCCAATTGGTACCTAGACCGCCAAAGGTCCATTTTACAACAAAAATCGCAAAGAAAGATGCCGCAATGGGTATATAAAAATAGTGAATACTTCCTAAGGCAGGTGGCAGATTCATTCCAATTAATAAACCAGTAAGAAATGCAGAACCGTCTTTAAGCGTTTCAAAAGCATGATTCTTATTAAGCAGTCCTTCTATTATTACAGCAGAACCTATGGATAACATCATGACCCATAAAGCCGGAAGCCCAAAAAGATAGACGCCCCAAATAGCCGATGGAGCTAGAGCCGCAGAAACAAGCCACATAATTTTTTTTGTAGATTGCCGGGAGTGAATCTGAGGAGATCCTGTTACAATAATTTTCGTATCCATGGATGACATAATTATTTTTTCCTCGCTTCATTTCGTCCAACTTTAAATAAAGAGACCAAAGGGATATTGGAAGGACAAACATAGGAACAAGAGCCGCATTCGACACAATCCATTAGTCCTGTATTCAATGCTTCGGGTAATAATTCAAAGTCCAATGCTTTATATATTGTTGTTGGATTTAAACCCATGGGACATGCTGTGATACATTTTCCACAGGACACACAACTGTCCATTTTATCTTGATTTATTTCTTTTTCAGTTAAAAATAGTATTCCCGAAGTACTCTTAATTACCGGGGTGTTTAAATCAAAAAAAGAAGTCCCCATCATAGGGCCGCCGGATACTACCTTGAAGGGTTTTTCTTTAAATCCGCCACATTCCTCAATTAATTCTGAGATGGGTGTACCAATACGTACTTTTAAAACCTTTGGATTTCGTAAAGCCTCACCGGACATGGTTACAATTCTTTCTACCAATGGTTTATCCAAGGCAACGGCTTCGTATACGGCAAAACAAGTAGAGACATTGGTATTGATAACCCCTATCTCAAGGGGGAGTTTTCCCGATGGCACTTCCTTGCCTATTATCGCTTTGATAAGATTTTTTTCTGCCCCTTGGGGATATTTAACCTTTAATAGGGCAATTTGGATATCGAGATTTAACTCAGCAATCCGTTTTTTAAGTAGTTTTGCTGCTTTTAATTTATTAGCTTCAATGCCAATGATCACTTTTTTGGGTTTTATCAATGTAGATATTATTTCAATTCCCTGAAGAATTTCATCGGGATGTTCTAACATCATGAAATTATCTGAATTTAAGTAGGATTCACATTCAACCGCATTGATAATAAAATTCTCACAGACTTTGCCAGGTGGCAAAGAGAATTTCACATGACTGGGAAAGGTCGCCCCGCCGAGTCCAACAATACCTGAAGATTTAATTTTATTAAGAATTTCATCGTTGGGTATTTCTTTCCAATTTTTTGGTTCCGAAGCATTGCCGAGACGTTTGAAACTGCCTTCTAATTCTATTACAACTGCGTCAGCCAATGGACCATGGCCAAGATATACCTGGGTTATTTCAATTACTTTCCCGGGGATGGGACTATGTATATTTGCTGAAATAAACCCTTGAGCCTGTCCAATAAGCTGTTCTTCTTCGATAATATCTCCTGGCTTAACTAAACATTCCGCAGGAGCACCTATATGTTGTACTAAAGGAATTATCGCTTTATTTGGTAAAGCAGCCGTCTCGATAGAACCAGAAACTGTTAAATCTTTTTTTCCAGGCGGATGTATTCCTCCTTTAAATGTAGCCATGGTTTTCATGCGACCTTGACCCTCCTTATGATCCTATAAACCATAGGTTCTATTTTCCCATCACTCCTCTTACTTTGCCACAGGCCGACTATGATGGTCAACCAAATAAATGCAAGAAGTTCTATTGGAATTAATTTAAATTTAGGCGTTGCTATACTGATTGATTCATCAGTATTTATTTCGGAAAAGGGAAGTAATGCGTCTTTTATTGCTAAGGGAAACTGAGAATATAGATCGTTTAATGGTGAATCATTAGTGGTTAGTTCTCCTGAAGAGACAATAGATCTTAGCTGTGGTAATAGTAAATCGCTCTCCAGCATGTTAGCATCTAGGCCAAGGGGTAATAAACATTGATTGACCTGACGTTTTTGAAATTTTTCAAGATCCTCTAAGCCCATTCCAACTTCACCATGTCTAATTAATGGGAAGTCTTGGGTG
>JAQICO010000113.1 GCA_027858495.1 Spirochaetaceae bacterium | reverse complement strand
CCTTTATAACGGATAGATTTGAATTTACCGCAATAACATTCCCATTCTTTTGTTGTACCAAATATACGTTCACAGAACAAACCGTCCTTTTCCGGACGGAGGGTTCTGTAATTAATGGTTTCGGGTTTTTTAACCTCTCCATAGGACCAGGCTCTAACCTGATCGGGCGAGGCAAGTTTAATTCTTAAACTGTCGAAATCCTGAATCTCTTTCATCCTTCCCCCTAATTAGAAACGACTATCCTGTCGATTCAGCAGTTCTTCATCCCTCTCTGTAAAGGGAACCTGTCTTCCCTTGGAATCAAAGATCTGCACATCAAGCGCCAACCCCCTGAGTTCCTGTACCAATACATTGAAGGATTCGGGGATACCTGCCGTTGTGGAGGCATCTCCCTTCACGATACTTTCATATATCTTCGTTCGTCCAGTCATATCGTCGGACTTGATGGTCATTAACTCTTGTAGAGTATTTGCCGCACCATAAGCCTCAAGGGCCCATACTTCCATTTCCCCAAGTCGCTGCCCGCCAAATTGAGCTTTACCACCCAAGGGCTGCTGCGTAACCAGAGAATAAGGTCCAGTAGAACGGGCATGCATTTTATCGTCCACAAGGTGAGCAAGTTTTAAATAATACATATATCCGACAAACACAGGACTTTCAAAAGCTTCTCCGGTAACTCCGTCGAAGAGCTGAACCTTTGACGATTCAGCCATCCCCCCCTCGACCAATTGGGCATTAATATCTTCTGTAGAACAAGATTGGAATACGGGAGTTTCATAGAACCTACCCAACTTAGCACCAGCCATTCCTAGCATGGTTTCCATTATCTGTCCGATATTCATACGAGAAGGAACACCAAGAGGATTAAGACAGATCTCCAAGGGAGTTCCGTCATCCAGATAGGGCATATCTTCCTCGGGTAACACCCGGGCGACAACACCCTTGTTACCATGGCGTCCGGCCATCTTATCACCCTCTTTGAGTTTACGCTTAGCAGCAATAAGAACCTTAACGACCTCATCTACTCCGGGACTTAAATCATCGCCTTCTGAGCGTTTTAGTCTCTGAATATCAATGACAGTACCTTCAACACCATGGGGTAATCGAAGAGAAGAATCTCTAACTTCCTTGGCTTTTTCACCAAAAATTGAATTTAAAAGCTTAAATTCCGGTGTAGTTTCTGTTTCGGATTTGGGAGTAACCTTTCCAACCAATATAGAACTGGAACGTACTCTTGCACCTACTCGAACGACCCCTTCTCCGTCGAGATTTTCCAAGGCCTTATCAGACACATTGGGTATATCACGGGTTAACTTTTCCGGACCGAGTTTTGTCTCTCGAATCTCAGTACTAAATTCTTTGATATGAATAGAAGTATAATAATCATCCTTAACGACCTTCTCGGAGATCAATATGGCATCTTCGTAGTTATAACCGTTCCATGGAACAAAACCCACCAACAGGTTACGACCGAGAGAAAGCTCACCCATTGAGGTGGAAGGACCGTCTGCTAAAACAGCTCCTCGAACAACCTCTTCTCCAATAGAGACGATGGGTTTCTGATTAAAACAGGTATCTTGGTTGGTTCTTTCGTATTTCTGAAGAATATAAATGTCCTCTTCAATACTATTATCGCTGGGCTTAACAATGATTTTTTCACTGGTTACACAACTAACAACCCCAGGATTTCTTGCTTTTACAACCACACCTGAGTCATAGGCCGCTTTACTTTCCATTCCAGTACCAACAAGGGGAGGTTCAGAAAACAACAAAGGAACAGCCTGTCTCTGCATGTTACAGCCCATAAGAGCACGGTTAGCATCGTCATGCTCCAAGAAAGGAATAAGCGACGCAGCGGTGGAGATTATCTGCCTTGGAGAAACATACATATAACGGATATCCGCAGGCGGCTTTATGGTATAATCGCCGGATTTTCTTACGGCAACCATTTTCTCAACATAATTACCCTTATCATCCAACTCAGCACTGGCCTGTGCGATAAAATGACGTTCTTCATCCATGGCGGAAAGAAATTCAACTTCGTCTGTCGGTTTTCCATCTACCACTGTACGATAGGGAGTTTCCAAGAAACCGTAGTCATTCACCTGAGTATAATTAGCCAGAGACACGATAAGACCAATGTTTGGACCTTCTGGAGTTTCAATGGGGCACATTCTTCCATAATGAGTATAATGTACATCACGAACTTCAAACCCTGCTCGATCCCTGGATAAACCACCCGGACCGAGGGCGTTCAATCTTCTCTTATGGGTCAGTTCTGCTAGAGGATTGATTTGGTCCATAAACTGAGATAACTGACTGGAACCGAAAAATTCTTTAATGGCAGCCACAACCGGTTTAATAGAAACCAAATCCTGAGGCTTCAGTGTTTCCACTTCCTTCAAAGACATTCTTTCTTTTGCAATTCGCTCCATTCTTGTGAATGCTGTTTTTAGAGTATTCTCTAAAAGCTCACCCACGGAACGCACACGTCGATTACCCAAATGGTCAATATCATCCACATTGGCATCACCTTCGTAAACACGAATAAGCCAATCCATTGTACCAACAACATCTTCACGTGTAAGAACATGAGTATCCATAGGCACATCATGGTTGAATTTTTTATTAAGCTTATAACGTCCTACTAAACCTAGATCATATCGCCTGCTTGAAAAGAACATTGAATTCAAGTCTTTTTCAGCATTCTCAATGGTGATAGGTTCTCCGGGCATTAAAATGGAATAAATTGCCGAAAGAGCCTCAGCTTTTCCCGGCTCATCTATATCAGGACTGTCTGCACTATGCTTGGTATCCTCTCTATCAAAACAATTCAACAACACCTGAGAATTCAAGGAACCTTCAGCATCAAAATCCACAACACTTACTGATTTAACACCAGAATGCAGTAATTCATCAATATCATTGGGATACATCTTAACCCCAGCACTGTAAAGCTTCTTTTCCTGACCGTCTTCAGTGATGTAAACGGCCTTAGCCAAGACTTTTCCGTTTAGGGATTTTGGTCCTTCTTTAACATTGGCGACCTTCATTTTTTTAATTTTATGGAAGAGATCAATTATTTTTTCTTTTGAATCAAAACCAAGAGCTCTCAAAAACAGACTACCTAAAATCTTCTTTTTACGGTCGATTTTAGTATAGATCAACTCTTTCTTAGCATCTATTTCAAACTCTAGCCATGACCCGCGATAGGGAATAATTCTTGAAGAATATTCGTCCTTATCACGAGCAAAAATTACACCGGGTGATCGATGAATCTGAGAAACCACTACCCGCTCAGCACCATTAACAATAAAGGTACCGCGATCGGTCATCAGTGGAATATCACCCATGTATATATCTTTCTGACGAATTTCACCGGTGGACTGAAAGACCAAATTTAACCGGGCCTTTACAGGCACACCATAGGTAAGCCCTTTCCGCTTGCAGGTTGATTCGTCAAATTTTATACCCTGATAATCCAAGGTGTAATAATCGTAATCTAATAAAAGCTCACCATTTGAGCTTTCTATGGGGAAAATTGTCTGAAAAACATCTTCCAGCCCCTTACTTTCCAGGGGTTCCCCTTTTTTTACTTTCTCAAGCTGCAGGAATTTACCATAGGACTTCAGCTGAATGTCAATCAGATTAGGCATCTGCAACACTTCACGCGCTTCAGTTCCAATAAAAGTCCTTTCCTGTTTCTTTTCTCGAACAAACACAATTTCCCCCTGAGAATAATTATCCACCGGACAGTTTTATACCGCCCGGTGGATAAGGAGTTAACTATATACGCCTGCTATTAGAGTCTTATTTAACTTCAACAGTTGCGCCGGCAGCTTCCAGCTTCTCTTTAACAGAAGCTGCATCTTCTTTAGAAACACCTTCTTTAACGGCCTTTTCTCCAGCTTCAACAAGCTCTTTAGCTTCTTTAAGGCCAAGACCAGTAAGTCCACGTACTTCTTTGATTACAGAAATCTTTTTAGATGCTTCGAACCCCTTAAGAATTACATCAAATTCAGTCTGCTCTTCAACCTCCTCGGCAACAGGTCCAGCAGGACCAGCAGCAGCCACCGGTGCAGCAGCAGTTACGCCGAATTTTTCTTCCATAGCCTTAACTAGCTCGGAAACCTCTAATACAGTCATGTTGGAAATCGCTTCCAAAATTTCTTCAGTTGTCATATTATCTTCTCCTTAAATATTTAAACAGCAAAAGCATGCAACTTCTACAGAAGACTTAAGCTGCTTTAAGATTCTTTAATTTCTGCAACTGCCGCCAAGGTTCTAACCAGCTTGGAGGCAACGCCATTGGCAACAAGAACAAAGTTCTGTACAGGAGCCTTCATGGTTCCCATCAAAATCTGAATAAGCTCCAGCCTGGTTGGCAATTTAGAGAACGCCTCCACCTGACCCTTATCATATAGTCCGCCCTCAATATATCCACCTTTTATTTCAAAGGGGATTTCTTTATCTTTTGCAAAATTTACCAAAACCTTAGCAACAGGCCCTGCTTCATCATTGATCAAAGCAACAGCCGTTGGCCCTTTCAAGACCTCATCAAGACCCTCGACATCAATCTGCCGCAAAGCTATTTTTGCAAAGTTATTTTTAATGATATGAATTTCACCGCCGGATTTTGCCAGTTCTCGCCGCAATTCAGTAATTTTCTGAACGGTAAGACCACGATAGTCAGCGAAGAAAAACCCATTACTTTTACCAAACTGATCCTTTAAGCCGGCAACGGCATCCAGTTTACTCTGTTGTATCTTTTTATCTTCCATAAACTACTCCTTAAGCCTCGACTATCTCAATCTTGAGACCAGGACCCATGGTAGAAGAAAGAGATAAAGATTTTACAAAATCACCCTTCAAATCAGAAGGTCTCTTCTTTACCAGATCAGAAATAAAAACCTTTAGATTCTCTTCTATCTTAGATGGATCCATAGAAACCTTACCAACAGACATGTGAACCACTCCGGTTTTATCCGCACGGTATTCAATACGCCCCTTCTTCAGTTCTTCAAGAGCTCCCTTCACATCCATAGTAACAGTTCTAGTTTTAGGGTTTGGCATCATTCCCTTACGCCCAAGAATAGGACCGAGTTTACCAACATCTTTCATCATATCGGGCGTTGCAACACATAGATCAAAACCCATCCAACCGCCCTTTATTTTTTCGACTAAATCCTCAGCACCAACAAAAGTAGCACCAGCTTCTTCAGCTTCTTTAGCCTTATCACCCTTGGCAAATACCAATATCTTCTTTTCACCTTTAAACTGGTTAGGAAGAACCACAGTATCACGCACAGAATGACTTTTTTTAATATTAACCTTTGCAGCCACATCAACAGACTCATCAAATTTAGCAAAGGAAACTTCCTTCATCAATTTAATTGCTTCATCGTAGCCATAAACCTTAGATACATCGATCTTCGATTGCGCTTCTACAAATTTCTTGCCCATATTAACCCTCCACCTTGACGCCCATGCTTCTGGCGGTTCCTGCAATAATGCTTATAGCAGCATCAATATCATTGGCATTCAAATCAGGTTTTTTCGTTTCCGCAATTCCTTTTAACTGATCTCTCGTAATAGTGGCAACCTTAACCTTATGAGGTTCAGCAGACCCACTATCAATACCTACAACTTTCTTAATAAGAACAGCCGCGGGAGGCGTCTTTGTAATAAAGGAAAAACTCCGATCCGAAAAAACACTTATAACAACAGGAATGGTCAAGCCAGGCTCGTAGCTCTTGGTCCGATCATTAAACTGCTGACAAAACTGAGGTGCACTAACACCATGAGGTCCCAAAGCGGGACCAACGGGAGGGGCCGGCGTAGCTTTTCCTGCAGGGACCTGCAGTTTAATCTGACCCACTTCCTTTTTTTTAGCCATTTTCTAACTCCTTGTGGTACCAACGCACACCAACGGCATGCTCCCAACTATATATCAAAACCCAAACAGGGCCCACGAACAAATTATATTTTCATAACTTGAGAAAAGGAAAGCTCTACCGGCGTATTACGCCCAAAGATACCCACCATCACACGAAGTTTACCTTTTTCTACATTAACATCTTCAACCAAACCTGTAAACGACTCAAAAGGGCCTTCATTTACACGAATCTCATCACCCACAGCAAATTCCTGCCGACTCTGATACTTCTTCTCCGCCTTAATAGCACCAGCCTGTTGCAAGATACCACGAGCCTCTTCCTGATTCAACGGTTGAGGCTTACTCCCGGTGGATGTCCCCAAAAAACCTACAACACCCTGAATACGGCGAACGGCATTACAAACAGATTTCCAACCACGATCCGGCAGGTCCATCTCCAAAAGGATATAGCCAGGAAGAAATTTCTTTGAGACTGTCCGCTTTTTTCCGTCCTTAACCTCAATGACATCTTCAGCAGGAACGTTCACGCCCACAAGCTGACCATCCCAGGCACTATCTTCCATCAACAGGCCAATAAATTTTTCCACCTTATTTTCATATCCGGTGTAGACCTGAAGCACATACCAACCCTTTGCCATAATACATCCCCTAGAATAGTAGTATCAAACCCTGTGTAAATAAAAAGTCTAAGGCGCCAAAAAATAAGGCAAAAATTATCGTAGAAACGATTACGACCTTGGCGGATTTCTTAACATTGTCCCAACTAGGCCAAACAA
>JAQICO010000384.1 GCA_027858495.1 Spirochaetaceae bacterium | reverse complement strand
GCATTAGATAACGAGCCAAGGAGGAAACCGATCCGCTGGTAAGAGTTTTTTCTAAACCACCTGGAGAACCGATGGCAAAAAGATTTTCTCCGAGCCTTGGCAAAATATCCCGGGTAAAGGTAAAACTATAGGGTACACTCATCTCTGTTTTGATCAGAGCAAGATCCATCACCGGATCCCAACCTACAACCCGTGCAGGGATTTTTTCGCCTTCCCGGTCATTTCGTTTGATATAAAGCTTGGAGTATCCCTCATATTGGGGATCCACCTCGCTGGCAATCACATGATAATTGGTGAGTAAATATCCCTGATTATCTATAAAAAAGCCACTGCCTATAATTCGGTCAGGAAGGCCAACACCATTTTGCATTTTTATACCCCGATCAACCCAAAGGGTTACGGTTCCATTGATCAATTCTTCTTTACTGGGTTCCATGGCTACTAAATCTAAACTGCTTTGTCTGGGTTCCAAACCCCGCTTTTTTAACTGGTCTACAATATTAACTATGGCAGAAACCTGGGGTGATTGTATAAAGAGATTCTCTAAATTCCTCAATGATTCATCATCAATCAATTGTAAATCCAGCTCATCCACCAAAAGAGTAGCCGCTGCGGCTGGAGCATTCTGCTCAAAAAGTTGGATAATCCGCCCATAAATAAAGGATTCTCTTGAATAGTCCTCCACTTCAGAAGGGTCTACAAAGGAAAGGCTCTGGTAAGCTTGAAATGCCAATTCCCATTCCCCCTGGTCCATCATTTGGGGTATTTTTTCTTTCAAAGCCTGAAGAAATACAGATTTCATCTCACTTTGGTTTTGAGAATCTAAATCGTGGGTACCTAAATAGAGATATTGAAGTCCCAAGGAGATTTGCCCTTGATAAAGCAGTTCTTGAAAATATAGATTATCCCTTGGTTTCTCAAGAGGTACACCCTGGGATTCTTTAGGAGTTATGCATGTAGAAAGAAGCAGTGAAACAAATATTATTTTAACGATTAAAAAGAAATTCCTCATAGTTTATATCCCGGAAGAAGGTATCTTGAATATCTATTGAATCCATATCTTCCGCTATTAATATAGACCTTTGAGGCTCTTTAATAAAGGCCTTATCTAAAAAACCGTCTTGATTAAAATCCCAAATTTTGATTTCTACAGCTCCCCAGGATTCCATATAATCAGATCGGCCGTCTCCCTGGTGATCCAACAATAAGCCCTGCCATTGACCCTGATGAAAATATTCATAAAGGTCCATGGTCCCATCCTCGTTTACATCTCTTAATCCAGCAACAGCCTGCCATTGATCTACCAAAAGTAATCTATCGGGAATCCCATTAAGATCGCTGTCTTCTCTTATAAGATAACAATGGTTGTCCTGCATAAAATAACGTCTGAAAAGCAAACCCGTAGAATCAAACTGATCAATTTTTGAAGAACTGCGATACAAAGATTCCTGGGAAATCAGTTCCTTTTGAGTAAAAAATATTCTTAAATTATCAAATAGATTTCTATTAAAGGGCATTGAACTGTCTAATTTTCCCCAGGGTATGAAATATTCCCATAGATGCTGATCATTTTCCCATTGAGCTCTTTGAATATGCAATTGTGAATCATAATAAAACGTCAATATGCCATGTTCATCACGTTGCTCAAGTTTAGTGACCATACCTTGAGCATCTATCCAAATCTCGCCGTCAGAAATACCATCCTGCTTTTTATCAAGGGAAAAATACCAGCCAACTCTCTGTAAACTCAGGGTTCCCTGGGGGATTCCATCTCCCTGGCCGTCCCAAAAATAATGCCCCCCCTGCTGTTCCATATAGTCTAGTAGAAGATCTTTAACAGAACTATCCGATTGGGAATAGATATCCATCAAGAGATCAAGATCTCTTATTTCATCGTGGTTATACAAAAAAGAACTCAGTGCAGTTACATCCCAAGGGGGATGGCCCATGGCTGTTGCCCTTGGGGAATCACTCCGACTAGAATAATAATCAATGAGCTGTGAATTTCCCTGAAAACTTAGGGGGTAAAAGACCTGCTCCACCACCTGTGGATCATCCCCCCAAAGGCTATTGAAATGTCCTAGATCATCGGCTTGCCCCTGGGGCAGTACAATCTCAAAAAAACGCCATTGCTGAGGATATAATGAAAGCCCCCGTTGAGCATATTGATAAGCCGTTTCATCGCGGTTTACCATGTTTAACGCCTGACAATAATATAAAAGCATATACTCATTAAGTTGAATATGCGATGGAAGGTTTTCGTAATAGGAAATAAAGGGTATTGGGTCCAGCACATCCAGGCTTAACTCCCCATAGAGTTTAGCCGCTTCAATGGGCTGCACTCCGGACCAGTCGTTCATATCCATGGCTTTTTTAATTGAAGTCAAAGCATCGCCATATCTTAGGCTTTGCTTTTGTATTTCAGCTTCAGCCATATACAAGCCAGATAAATCCTGGGAATACTCCCAGGCCTGAGTTAACAAAGCTTGGGCTTCTTGATAGTCCGAATTATCCAGAAGAGAGAAAATTCTTTCCTGATATAATAATCCCATATTCCTATCCATACTTTCAGAAAAAAGAGGTAATAATAAAAGAAATAGAAGGGGAATTAAGTAATACTTCACCCTATACTTTTCGGAACAAATGGGTTTAAACCTGAGTTTTCCCTATAATGCGCAGAAAAATAATAGACTTTGCCGAATTCTCAGATTCTAAGGCTTGCTTAGATAACCTTTTGACAGACTCAAGATCCTTTACAACTTCATTTAAGGGTCTATCCAAGATAGTAAGGACTCTATTTTCCTGAACTAATAAAGCTATAGAATCTCTTTTTTCTCGGGGCCATTGAGTAAGTTTTTTTTTCAGTTTTCCCGGTTTCTCATAAATGTCTCCCGGCTCTCTGCTTCTTATAACGACACTTCCCTGGGAGGTATCCAAAGGAATGTCCTTGGGTTCCTCGGCCTTAGATAAAATTTGAAGTGTTAAATGGGGAAAGGTATAACAATCCCCAGGATATAGCTCCTGGGGAATAAGAGGTTCTGCATCACCTGGGTCAGCAAGAAATTCCAATAAAGAACCCCTGCTGCGCAATAATAGGCCATGTCCTTGATGTCTTATTATTTTTTTATCATTTTGCTGTACCATTGGACGAAAAAATCGATAGGGTATTCTAAGTCCCTGTTCTTTATCTTTTAAGAGATCATCGGCCATATTATAAAGGCTTTGCAGTTTTATGATTTCAGGAAGTTTGCTCCATTTTACCTTTGAGATGCTCCATATCCCCTGATTACAGCGCCATGGATTTCCCTGTTGGGTTAACCACTGATGATAGAACTTATTTTTTTCAGCACCAAGACAAATAGACTCCCTAAAGGAAGGAAATATTTTCTCAATCTGAGGTATTAATTGATGGCGAATATTATTCCGTAGAAAATCCCGGGATTCATTGCTGCTGTCAACGGACCATTGAAGAGAAAATTCCTGGGAAAGTTTTTCCAAATCCTCCCGAGAGAAATCCAACAAGGGTCGATACCGGGGAATTTGGTTATGGATGTAGGTAGAGAGACCGGTTAATCCTGCAACCGAAGATCCCTGGAAAAAATTCATTAAAAGAGTTTCTACCTGATCGTCTAAATGATGACCGGTAAATATTCCTATGCCATTAATAACTCGAGTTTGCTGTTCCAAAAAGGCATAGCGGTAATTTCTTGCCCATTGCTCAATTGAACCACTGGTTTCCCTGGATTTATTTTTTATCTGATCCGGGGCTGCTGATTCTATGCTTAGGGGTATATTCCATAACTTGGATTGTTTTTTTAAAAATTGCAGTTCCTTTTGTAACTCTTCAGCCGGACGTAATTGATGGTTATAATAGGCAGCGTGAACCTTTAAAGAACTATGAAATCTCAATAGATAGATCAGCATGGTTGAATCTAAACCACCGGACCAGGCCACTAAACAATTACCCCTTTGGGGTAATTTTAGTGCTTCAAGGTTTTCTTTAAATTTTTCTATGCTTTCAGCTGCGGTTAATGGCATCCCATAACTCTCCTAGAGGTTTGCCGGCCTGAGCCAATATCTGCTCAGCACATTGCTCTATGGATTGCTCCATTTGCCTAGACTGCTCTTCATCGGGTAGTCCTAATACATGATCTACCACAGAAATGCCCTGGGGCCTTCCCACACCGATATATAATCTTGGGAAATCTCCTGTATTCAATTCTGACATAATGGATTTTAATCCATTATGTCCTGCCGAAGAACCCTTTGTTTTAACTCGAACACCACCGGGGGGGAGATCCATATTATCTATAGCCACTAAAATTTGCTGGTTTTCCAAGGAAAATTTCCGCTTTATCCAGGGGAATATTTGACCGGATCTGTTCATAAAGGTTTGCGGTTTAATAAAAATGATAGAGCCTGAAGAATGATTCCAACGACTCCAAAGACAGGATTGAAAAAAAGGATCGTGTATAGACAAATTGAGCTGCTCCTGGAGCAGCTCAATCAGTCGAAAGCCGACATTATGTCGCGTTTCTTCATATTGAGGACCAGGATTCCCTAGTCCTACAATGGCTAAGTGATTTGAATTACACTTCTTCTTCAACCAATTCTTCTTCTTCTTCAGTTTCCTCATCTACGGTAACAGTCTTAGGTGCAGAAATTCCGACAACTGTATTGTCTTCGTTGTCAAGGATTCTTAATCCTTTTGCTACGACTAAATCGCGAACATGAATAGAATCACCGATATTCATAGCACTTATATCCACAGGCATAACCTCTGGAAGGTCCTTGGGCAAACATTCAATTTCAAGTTCTTCAACTTTCTGTACCAGGATTCCACCCTCTTTAACTCCAGGAGGATTTCCGTTGAGTTTCAAAGGAACACGAGTTTTAAGAACCTTGCCCTTTTCTATTTCATAGAAATCCAAATGCTCGATACTGCCTTTAACAATATCACTCTGAAAATCTTTTACCAAAACTTGATAGGACTTCTTATCCAGGGCAATATCAATAATGGTGTTTTCAGAGATGGTTTTGAAACTACTGTGAAATTCCCTAGCATTTACAGAAATATTTAATAGATCTTTATATCCATATATTATTGCAGGAATCATGCCTTCTTTTCTTAATCTTCCAGTAGCTCCCTTACCCAGCTCTGTTCTGGTTTGGGCGATCAGGGTTTTATGTTCCATCACTTTCTCCTTAATAGTCTTTCAATTTCTTGGACGGCAGGATTTGAACCTGCGAATGCCGGGATCAAAACCCGGTGGCTTACCACTTGCCGACGTCCAAAAGTTATAATATATTTTAATATATTTTGGCAAGATGCCAGAACTCGAATTGTTACGAATCCTCGGTATTTGTCATTTCCCCCGGTGCCATTCCATTGTACTCCTCAAGAATACGATCTTGCAACAAGGTTCTAAAACCGGTATTTATAGGATGAGCGACATCTTTATATTCACCGTTTTTGGTCTTCCTGCTGGGCATAGCAATAAAAACACCATTATCACCCTCAATGATTTTAACATTGTGAACGACAAAAGAATCATCAAAGGTTACTGTCACATAGGCTTTAAGTTTACCCTCTGCACTAACCTTCCGGATGCGGATATCAGTAATTTCCATATTAGGCCTCCTACCGCATAGGAAACAATTTTGAAGCTATATTACAACAGCTATTGGCGTTGTATCAAGGGGGTTAACCCAATATAGTTTGTCTTTTTTTCCTTGCATAAGATATTCTTCGGCAATATTTTCACAATTGCTACTAAAAAAAGCCCAAATAGAGCTTCCACTACCAGAAATTATTACTTTTTTTGCTCCCAATTGCTTCAGACATTCTATTTTTGATTTTATGATAGGATATTTTATTATCAAAACATCATGGAAACTATTAAAAAAGGGCCAAATATCGGCCTGGGAATTCAGAGCTTTTATTATTTCTTCCTCGGTTAAAGCAAAATCATATTCAGCTTTATTGAGTCTATACTTATCCAACCATTTAAATGCATGGGCTGTTGAAATTGAAAAATCCGGTTTAATCAAAAGAAAACGTCCACCCCATGAGGGATTTTTTATAGGGCGAAGGATTTCGCCACGCCCCTGCACATAAGCCAGAGGATTACCCAAAAAAAAAGGAACATCGCTTCCCATGTCCGCGGCCAATTTGTGTTGAGTTATTACATCCTGAGGGAATCCGGAGTGCAAGAGAGCCATTAGTTTTATCAAGGCTGCACAATCAGAACTGCCTCCTCCAAGCCCCGCCCCTATGGGAATCCTTTTGAATACCTTAATGGATATACCATAGGGAAAATATTCCAGTTCAACGGCCTTTCTCCAGGTTCGATATAAGATATTATCCTGTGGGGCAATATCTTCGAATCCTTGAATTTCAAAGCTGTCGGGCTCCTTTATCTCAGCCCAGATCTCATCGAAAAGACTGACCATAACAAAAACTGAACGCAGAGGATGAAAATCATTTTTTTCTGGTGGAGCTATGTCTAGATGAAGGTTGATTTTTGCCGGAGCCTTGATATAGACGGTCACTATTCCTCCAGGTAATGGCATCCCTTGGAGGAGGGATTAGAACTTGCAGCACGGGTGATAAGATATGCCGTAAGAAGGCTGTTTCTCAACTCAAGTAGCTTAGAGCTAATGGGAGCATCTCGATAAAAACTTTCTATACGATGATTTAAATAATTTAAATCCGCCAAGGCGCGTTTCAACCGTTTTCGATTTCGAATAATCCCGGTATAATTCCACATGATGGCCTGGATGGTTTCTCTATCACTATGTATCAAAAGAGGATCCACATCCATCTGCACTTTAGGGGGCTTCCAATAGGGGATGGAATCCATCAATTCCTGGCTGAGATCAGAACTGTCCTGCTTCAGACTGCTTCCACATCGGTAACCAAAATAAAGGCCTTCCAGCAAAGAAATTGAGGCCAAACGGTTGGCTCCATGAACTCCTGTACAGCCGCTCTCTCCTACTGCATAGAGCCCCAGGATATTACTCTCTCCCTGCAAATCGACCTTGACTCCCCCGCAGAAATAATGGGCGGCTGGTACCACAGGAATAAGATCCTTCCGAATATCTATATTTAAATTTATACAAGTCTCAAATATACCGGGGAATCGTTTTTTTAAATCCAGCCCTTTGATATGTCTTGCATCTAAAAAGACACAGGAACTCCCCGTGGCATCCATTTCTTTATATATAGCCCTGGAGACTTCATCCCTAGGAGCCAGATCTTTAAGTTCCGGATGGTAACGTACCATAAAGGCCTCGCCTCTACGGTTGAGAAGCGTGGCGCCTTCTCCACGAAGTGATTCACTTATTAGGAAATTTCTTTCATCCCGGTGATAGAGCGTTGTGGGATGAAATTGCACATATTCCGCATTGATAATAGATGCACCTGCTCTGTAAGCCATGGCTATTCCGTCACCCGTTGCAGAAAAAGGATTACTGCTGTGTTTAAACACATGACCTACTCCACCTGTGGCAAGAATGATAGAGGGACTGAAGTGACTTTCCACCTGTTGATTGGCTTTGTTAAACACATAGAGCCCCACAGCTTTTAATGGGCGATAACGTTCCTCAGGAAGAGACGAATGATGGCAATTGGTTATAATATCCACTGCAACCATGGAAGGACATAATTCAATGAGTGGATGATTTTCCACTAATGTAGACAGTCCTTTCATTATAGCCTGACCGGATAAATCTTTATAATGATAAATCCTTCGAATGCTATGAGCCCCTTCCCTGGTGAGATCGGGTTTGCCTTGAACATTTTTGCTAAATTTCACCCCGGCTCTTTCTAATAAAATCCTATCGACTAAAGCCGGACCCTCCCGGCTGAGAAGATTCACTGCATCGCTGCAGTTCATAAAGTTACCGGCCGCCATGATATCCTCTGCCAAGATCTGAGGACTATCATCGGAAGCAGTACCGACAATCCCGCCCTGGGCAAACCAGCTGTTGGTACCCCGATGATCCGATGATTTGAGTAAAACCTTAACCTTTAATCCTCTGTCTGCAGCTGCTAGAGCGGCGGAAAGCCCCGCAATCCCCGCACCAACCACAATGCAGTGACTATATTGATGAGAAGGAGACATCAACTAACCACCAGGGAAAAATCAAAGGCCTTCACCGAATGAGTTAGAGCACCAACCGAAATAAAATCGATTCCCAGGGGTGCATATTCCTTTATTTTTTCAATATCCATATTTCCGGAAGCCTCAAAGAGGACCTTGCTTTTTCCATGCTGAACGGCTGCTACAACCTCTTCAGGTGTCATATTATCAAGCATAATCACGTCTACCGATTCGGCAAGAGCTTCTTCAACCTCCTGAAGGTCCCGGCATTCAACCTCTATACGGAACTTAGAGCCCCATTTGTCACGCACATGATTGACAGCATGGGAAATAGAACCTGCAGCATCAATATGATTATCCTTAATCATCACCATATCATAAAGCCCCATACGATGGTTTTGTCCGCCCCCTTGAAGCACCGCATATTTCGACATATGCCGATAGCCCGGCAGGGTTTTTCTCGTATCCAGTATGACACATTTATTGTCCTCACCCACCGCTTCCACATGAGCCTTGGTATAACTTGCAATGCCCGAAAGGAAGGAAAGAAAATTGATGGCGGTGCGTTCAGCTTCAAGTACCGAAAAGGTGGGTCCCTTTACCAGTGCGATGTTTTCTCCTGGAGTTATCCAATCTCCATCCTGTTTTAAAGGAGTAACCTTAACCCGTGAATCTACCCGTTCAAAAACTCTGCGGAAAAAATCTATTCCAGCCAGAATCCCCTCATCTTTACTCTTTAATGCGGCTGCGGTTAGGTCATCATCAAAGATTGCCCGAGAGGTAATATCCCCTCGCTCTCCCAAATCCTCAGCTAGAGCCATTTCCAGAATTTCTTCAAAATTATCCTTTTCCATGGAGCAATATTACTGCATCGTGCACTTTGATTCAACTAATTCAAAGGCATTATATATATTACCTGAATCCCTATGAAATTCAAAAATTCTCTAATTCAGGTTGATACTTTAAAACGAATGGTTCTCAAGACCGTTTGACAGTGCTTTAAATGTTCGAATTTTCTTTGCCTATCAGTTCTTTATGATCAATTTGACGGATGAAATAGTTTTGTCGTTAAAACATATATACCAAGAAGGTGAGCTTGTTTTTTATTTGTTTTTATACGGATTCAGGTGTTAGATATTTTCTTGAACGAACTTGTTTTGAGCTAAAAAGACCAGACAAATATGTTGACATCCAATGAATTAAACAATAGTCTTTAGGCATCTCATTTCAGGAGAGCTCTTCCATGACCGAATATGCCTTTGAGGATAGAGGTTACAGCTTAAGTAGTGATGAAAATGATCTTTTTGACGAGAATTTAGATCTCTTCGATTATCTGCAGTATGGAGCCTTTGAAGATGGAATAGCCTATTCAAAGAACCATGACGAAGAAGAATTGAGAGACGAAGAAAATGATACTGAATACGATTTAGAAGATCAGCCTGAGCTCGACTTCGCCAAGCGTGATCCCGGCGAAATGGAAGATTACGATAACTTGGACGACTAATTCACGTCTTCAGAATCAAACCATAAAGCTTCTAACTCATAAAAATCCCTGCTTTCTTGAGTCATGAGGTTTATAACCATATCTCCACAGTCAAAAAGATGCCATTTTTCATCCTGAGCCTTGGAACTGCTTTTATGCAACTTTCTTTGCTGTTTTGTTGCTTCTTCCAGAATATTACGCTCCAAGCCCTGGGCCTGGGTATAACTGGTGATAGTAGCGATGATCATAAAATCGGTCCAGCTACTGTTTTTTCTAACATCTAAAAGAACTAAATCCCTTGCACCCTGGGTTTCCAGCATACCCGCCATGGATTGAGCATCAATCTTTGATATATCTTCCATCAAAATCCTTACCTAAAATAATTATAATATCCACCGTGTTATCGGTGGTCTCTTGGGTCGATTGAAAGACTCTATCACAATGAATAATATTGGCAACTCTCTGAGCCGCCGTGGGATTATCCCGTTTATCCAAAACAATGGTGTTTTCATAATTTTGCCGATCTGCATTTTTTACCGATGCTATCCTAAAACCATAACTCTTGTAAAGCTGTGCGGTCCGCGAAGCCAATCCATTTATGGAAGTTCCGTTTTGTATTTCCACAGAAATTACCAGGCTATCCCGCTCTCCCCCATCGACATTGGCTAAATTTTCTACGATCTGTGAGATCATTTCCTTTAACAGCTGCTCGTCATAAAGAGGAAAAAGTAGTTCCTGTCCGTCAACCACCCGTATGCGGCCCATCACACGCTGCGTGATAATTCGCTGTAGAGGGACCTGCTGCAATTCCCCTAAAAAAGAAAGGTACGACTGGTCATCCAAATTGGTCTTACAAAGTCCTCTGAAATAGTCATAATATTCAGAGTTATTCAGTTTATCCTTATGTTCGGCCAAGGCCGTCAAAAAACTCTGCACAAGGGTAAGCTTACGATTGATTATATCACCATCCAGATCATCGGGCAGCCGGTACTGTAAAAAAGTATCGATCTTTCCACCTTCTAAAAATAAGGTTCCCGAGGGTAATAGGTGAGGAGGATCCACCTCTGGCTGCCAGACAGAATGGGAAACAAAGACCTCAAGCCCCCCCATCCAGTCAATCATATCGGAAAAGTTCTCCAATTCAATGGAAAGATAATACTGGGTTGAAGTTCCTAAAATCTTATCAATTTTTTTAACATAGGGCCAGGGATCTTCAGGATCAAATAACTGATCAATTCTATCCATCCGATCCACCGATTCTAAAATAGTACCTGTATTTTCCGGAACGTAGTACAATGCAGCTCTGTGAGTATCGGGATGGATAAAAAGCAGTTCCGTCACCAGAGGTTTGCCCTGGGAATGCACAATGATAGCATGACTAATAACCCGGTTACTCTTTATACTTTCACTATAGCTATCCACCCGTATATTAAAAAAAATATAGAGACATAGACCTACTA
The DNA here is from genome assembly GCA_027858495.1 of Spirochaetaceae bacterium. Taxonomy (GTDB): domain Bacteria; phylum Spirochaetota; class Spirochaetia; order DSM-2461; family DSM-2461; genus JAQICO01. The sequence goes on along the minus strand of JAQICO010000384.1, from coordinate 18,804 downwards.
AAAGTAAACCTAAAACTGCGAGAAATAATCCGGATCCACGGAAGGTATTTCCCTCATTCATGACGCATTATCTCTTTGTATAGTTCTTCCGTCCAGGGGTGCGTGGCTTTTCTCTTTTCTGCCTGATGTTTAATCATCCTTTTTGTTACTTTTTCAAGCATGGTATCCAAGGATTTATTGAGCAACTTTTTCCTCCACTTACCAGAGATGTAGCTGCGCCCCGGTTCGATATAATCGGCAATAAAGAGCAGTTTGGCCAACTTACTCATATAGGCCCTTCCCGTGGTATGATAACGAAGGGCTTCAAAAATCTTTTCATCTTTACAGCCAAGTTGGTTTCTTAAAATCAGCGCTGCTGCTAGGCCATGGAGCATATAGGGGTTGTCCCCTTCCTCTTTACTAAGGGGAAAGTTACAGGATTCAATATACCGAAGGACCTTCTGTTTAGGCCAATTCCTAGCCATATCGTGGGCCAATCCTGCAATTTCTGCTTTCTGGGGATCCATTCCATGGGTTATGGCTATTTGGCTGGCCAGTTTTGCAACACGTTTAACGTGGTTCTTCCGTTGAAACTTCAGATACTTTTTATTTTTTTTGATTACAGACTTTTTAAGCTTCGTATAATCCATAGCCATTAATGTATTCCTCTACTGCAGGATGCACAAGATTATTTAGGGATTTTTTTTCAGTAATTTTTTTCCGTATATCCGTAGAAGAGATAGCCACTATGGGGTTATCCAGGTACAGATGTGGAAAAGAAAAGGGTTTTTTATCTTTAAAGTTCCTATGGAATATGGTCAGTTCTACCTTTTGAGCTAATTCATCTGCATTTTTCCATCGATGAAACCCCTCTATCCAATCATCGCCAATTATCAATCCTGGCTTATCTTTAATTTCTCCAGACTGATATAGATGATCCAAGGTATCCAAGGTATAGGAGGGTTTATCTTGATTCATTTCCCATGTATTAATTTTCCAATTATCCAAATGCTCCAAAGATAGTTCTATTATTTTTATACGATGTGTTCCAGATATCAGGGACTTTGAACTTTTATGGGGAGGTATGTGGGTTGGAAAAATCCAGACCTCCGTGGTTGCACTGATCTTATTAATATACTCAATTAAAGAACCGTGGCCCCGGTGGAAGGGATTAAAACTTCCTCCAAATAAAAGAATATTCTTCATTTAGCCAATGACAGGAAGAGCGTTTTTAGGTCCTCCATTCCCTCTCTGGTAAAGATGGATACCTGTATATGAGGCAAGCTTTTAAAGGTTTCTTCAAAAATCATTCCTCTTTCCCCCATTTCATCCAAGTCTTTTTTGGTTCCGATGATTAATCTTTCTTTGTTTAGCAGAGAAGGTTCGTAGATCTCCAGCTCCTTTAACAGCTGATCGTAGGTCTCCAAAAAGTTGTCTTCACCGAGATCAAGCATAAAGGCCAAAGCCTGAGTTCTAGATATATGTTTTAAGAATTTAAACCCCAGACCTATTCCGTGGGATGCACCTTTAATGATTCCAGGGATATCCGCAAGGACCACTTCTTTTTCACTGATTCTTAATACCCCAAGATTGGGTATTTTTGTGGTAAAGGGATAGGGCGCCACCTTTGGATTAGCATTGGTTAATTCTCTTAATAAACTGGATTTACCTGCGGAAGGAAAACCGACAAAACCGATATCAGCAATGACGTTTAACTCTATCAGAACAGAGGCTTCTTGACAGGGAATCCCGTCTTGAGCATATTTTGGAGCCTGCTTACGAGCACTTCTAAAATGCCAGTTACCCAGACCACCCTTACCACCCCTAAGAAAAGACCATCGCTCACCATCCAGGTCCTGATCAAAATCCTTATAGACTTGCTGGGTGATCCCATCACGAATTATAGTGCCGGGAGGTACCGTAATTTCTAAATCCTCACCGTCTTTGCCATGACATTTACGTCCTCGGCCGGGATCTCCATTTTTTGCTTTATATCGCTTGTTCCCTGACAGATGTGACAGGGTCTTTAAATTAGACTTGACCACGAAGACCAGATCCCCGCCTTTACCGCCATCTCCTCCGTCAGGACCGCCCTTGGGGACGTATTTCTCCCTACGGAATGAAACGGCACCAGCTCCCCCTGTTCCGGAGGAGACCTCCAGGAGGGTTTCGTCTACAAAACCCCTTGGCATAAACTATTCAGAAAAGACAGATACTCTTTTTTTGCCCTTTAAAAACTGAAAGGTTACTTTACCTTCAGAGAGAGCAAAGAGAGTTTTGTCTTTTCCACAACCTACATTTGTACCGGGATGAATTTTGGTTCCCTTCTGGCGAACTAAAATTTCACCGGCTTTAACTTGCTGACCGCCAAATCTCTTAACACCTAGTCTTTTAGATTCGGAATCTCTTCCGTTTTTGGAACTTCCACCACCTTTTTTATGTGCCATGGTTATCTCCTATAAACTTCTATTTTAATTTCTCGGGGATTGTCCCTTTCCAGGTCCGCCATCCCCCTCAACATCATATCTGTAACACCCTGATACCATTGATCCATCCCCTGAGGTAACGCCCCAAGTATATAATCAAACAAACCAGGTTCTTGAGCCTTTAATTCAGCAAAAGAATTTAGCTTCTGCTCTACCAGTCCTGAAAAAACTTTAAGAAGCATACTAAAAGCACCGCATGTCAGACTCTCCTGGCCTTTCTTCCGAAAAGCGTGACCCTTGGCATGAATCTCCAATAGTTGGGGAGTCTCCGCCTTGGACAGAATCAATCTGACTTCGATCAAATTAAGCTCCGAGGATTTCCTCTATCTTAATTCTGGTATAAGCCTGTTTATGACCTCTTTTGATCTCATAGTTCTTTCTTTTTTTGAACTTAAGAACAGTTACCTTAGGATCTCTTACCACATCCCTAACAACAGCCTTAACCATGGCACCCTCAACATAGGGAGAACCGGTCTTTATAGCCTTGTCATCGGAAAGCATAAGTACCTTATCAAATTCTAAAGCTGCGCCGGCTTCTTCACTAAAAAGATCTACCTTAAGGGTCTTGCCCTTTACAGCCTTGTATTGTTTACCTTTAATTTCAACTACTGCGTACATTTTTATCACTTCCTCAACCAGTATTTTTACAGCACCTCAAAGTGTATATCACCTAAGAGGAACCTTTGTCAAGCCCTTGGGCTATCAGCATTTATATAGTTAGATTAAAACCTCAAAGGGCGTTGAATCTACATCTTATCGAGAAAGGGAATATTGATCAACTCAAATCCCTGTTTCATCATCAGTAAGACAGCCTGTGACAAGGCGGTTCTCGCTTTTACAAGTTCATTATCCGAACCATTTAACACCTGTAGGTCATGGTAAAACCGGCTAAAAGTCTTGGCCAACAAATAAATATGTGTAGCCACAATGGAGGGATTAATGCTGTCTCCAGCCTGAGCTAATATTGCGGGGAATTCGCCCATAACCCGAAGGAGCTCCCATTCCTGTTCTTCCTTGAGCAGACTATAATCGACATTATCTGTCCAATTTATTCCCTGCTTCTGGGCCTTTCTCAGCATACTGGAAATACGGCTGGTTGTATACTGAAGATAGGGACCGGTATTGCCATTGAAAGAGAGACATTCCTTGGGATTAAACACCATATCCTTTTTAGGAGAAACCTGAAGCAGAAAATAGTGAAGCGCTCCCAGGGCAATATCATGGGCTGTTGCCTGGGGATTATCCAGTTCGCCCTCTCTTCCCTTGCTTCTGATCTCTTCCAGGGCCATTGAGGTCAATTGAACCAGTAATTCGTCGGCATCCACGATGGTTCCCTCCCGGGATTTCATTTTGCCTTCCGGTAAATTCACCATTCCATAGGAAAGGTGATGCAGGTGTTTTGTCCATTCAAAGCCAAGTTTACCCAGTATATGAAAAAGAACATTAAAGTGATATTCCTGCTCATTGCCCACCACGTAGATCAGTTGATCAAAGGGCCAGTCACTGTGTCTGGAAATGGCAGTACCGATATCCTGAGTGATATATACACTGGTTCCATCACTTCGAAGCAGAACCTTGGAATCCAGTCCGATTTCTTCCATATCGATACGTATGCTGCCGTCTTCGGCCTTGTAAAAAACCCCCTGATCCAGACCCTTCTGAATGTATTCTTTACCCAGCATGTAAACCTGGCTTTCAAAATAATACTGATCGAAGGAGATATTGGTATTCTCATAGGTTTCTTTCAGTCCGTCCAAGGTCCATTGGTTCATCTGTTTCCAAAGTTTTACAACCTCAGGATCCCCGGCTTCCCAGTCTCGTAACATCTGTTGAGCCTGTTTTTCAACATTCTCATCTTCCTTGGACCACTGGTTATATTTTACATAGTACTGCCCAACCAGATGATCTCCCTTAATTCCACTGGACTCCGGTGTTTCGCCTTGACCTTTTTCTTTGTAAGCCAGCATGGATTTACAAATATGGATACCTCTGTCATTTATCAGGTTAACCTTACGGACCTCTGCTCCGCAGGCCTTTAAAATCCGTGCACAGCTTTCTCCTAAAGCATTATTCCTCAGGTGTCCAAGATGAAGAGGTTTATTGGTATTGGGACTGGAAAATTCAACCATGATATTCCGTCCCTGAAGATTTTCAGGATGAAGGAAGGTCTGGCTATTTTCTAAAATGGATGAAAGAGTTGATTTGGCAATGACTGATCGATCTAAAAAAACATTGATATATGGACCTGCAGCCACGGCCCTGCCAGGTAAATCCTGGGGTAGCTCTTCAAGTACCATCAGACCTATTTGCGGGGGAGATTTTTTAAAATCTCGAGCATATGGAAACATAGGAAACGCTACATCTCCCAATTCCGCTTTGGGGGGTTTTTCTAAGATCAGCCGCTGCGCCCAGTCTTCCCCTGTCACATTATTTTTTATTGCAACGGATTTAATAGCTTGAGCAATGATCTTTTTCCACTGTTCTTTAAGCTGATTCATGGCTAAATACCCCCCTATGGAATGAGTTACCATAGTACATAAAAGGGTAGATATGGTCAATTTTAGATAGGGGCTTTTTCTTCTAATGCAAAAATATCCTGAATATTTCTATGAGCATTATTAACCAGAAATTCTCTGGTTACCAATTCATCTTTAAATAAACGGTTGGGCGGACCTGCAAGATCAGGATAATTAGACAGGGTATCGTATTCGCCCCTGTCTCCCATAAGCACTCCTGTTAACAATTTACCTGCTTTATCCAGTATTACCAAGGTTTGCTTAATAAATCCCTGCACTTCCAGATCTATAGAGCGATAAAGTAGTGTAAGATCTCTCTGCCGTGTCTCTTCCAGTTTTTCCTTTTGCTTAAGAATGTCCTGCAGAGCCTGGGCATAATAGCCCTGATCCTCCAACTTCCCGGTGAAAATTTCCAATAAGGCTTTATTCTGCTGAAGATACTCCATTACTTCATTATAATCTCTACGATTTTCCTTTTTATAGAACTCACCTCTTTTCCAAATAATATCCATCAAGGGGTAATTCTTTTCCATCACCAAATCATCTAAAAAATTCACCAAGAGTTCCATGGTAACCACATAACGGAAACGGCAATATTTTCCAAATTTATGATTATATCTTCCTACAGGTTTTAAATGGTTATCACCCCAGGTACTTAATAAAGCTCGTTTTAGTTCATCTATTTTATTGTGAGTTACAAATATCGCATAACGATGATCGATTTTTTTCTGCCAATAACGCCTGTATATATGAAAGTAGTCTTCACCACCCCCTACATCCATGGGTTTAAAATTAATATCACCATTAATCAGTTTAGACATATTAATCAGGGGTAGATGATCAATATTTTCTAACAGGTCCATCAGGGATAATGCCTGCTGGTAAAGTTCTTTCATCCAATGTCCTAGATCTTCAGCCAAGCTGTCGGTGAAACGTTCTTGATACCCATAGATAAAGAGGTTTTCCAATAATACAGCGTTGGGGAACAATTTCATGGAATATAAAATATTAACTAAGCTGACCATGGCATTGCTTAAATTTTCCCATGGTGCCTCTTGCCCTGTTGGTCCCTGCTCTGAAAAGGCTCCAATAAAATTATAAAAGGGAAATTCCTGCAGAGATTGCAGAAGATGAATACTGCGTGCATGCTGTTTAAACTGATTTCTCTGCTTCTGGTCGATAGAAGAAATGAGGGTTTCAAAGGTTTCCTGCATAAGGCTTTTTATCTGAGCCATCCTAGGATTATCTTTATCCTTAAAAAGCAGCTGAGGATCTGTGCTTTTAAAGATGGAATCAGCAAAATCATTAAAAAAACGGTTACCTAAAAAAACAACAAAATCCTCCCGTTCAGAACGAATCCTCTGTAAAGGTTCAGCAAAGGGCATCAATCTGTTTTTTAAATCCTGTATCAATTCTAAAAAATCCTGTTTGACTCTTTGAGCCTCAATATCTATATAATAGCCAGCTTCCCGGCGTACCGATCTGGAAAGCAGACGTAGTTCCCGTTCCTCCACCAGCACCAGCACATCTTTCCCAGTAAAAAGCTGTAGGATATTATAAAAGAGTTTCTGATACCATGGACTCTCTTCAAAGACTTTTTTTATGTCTATTTGAAATATATCTTCATCTTCAACAAGAAGTGGTTCCTCCTGAGGAAGAAAATCTCTTAGTCGCTGAAGCATAAGCTGACGCTCTTCATCGGTGAGTTGTATGGATAGTTTTTCAAAGGTGTTTAACGACATACCTCATTCTAACCTTTACCCATTGGCTTTTCAACATAAAAAAAGGGGCTGTCGCAAAAGTATAACTGTGACAGCCCCTTTTATATTAGATGAAATCAAGAGGGCCCCCCTCTCTTTATTTTTTGCTTAATTTCCCTCGGGAATGGTTAAATCAAAGTTGCCCTGAGGAAGAGGCGCCACAGCCACCTTACCCTGTTTGAGATATTTAATCCCCTGCACCGCAGCCCAGGCTGCACTAGTGGTGGTGGTGTAGGGAACCTTTCGACGAACCGCTTCTGCACGAATATAGGAATCATCAATCTGGCTGAACTGACCTACCGGTGTATTGATAATCAAATCGACCTGACGGGCCTTCATATGGTCAAGAATATTGGGATGTCCCTCATGGACCTTAAGAATGACCTCACTGATAATACCTTTATTATACAGAAAATCCGCCGTACCCCTGGTGGCGCAGATCTGGAATCCCAGATCCTGCAATTCCTGTACAACCGGAAGAATATTTTCCTTGTCCTTCTTATTTACTGTTACAAAAACCCTTCCCTTGGTGGGGAGAGTGGTACCCACAGCCGCCTGAACCTTGGCAAAAGCTTCACCGAAGCTTTGCCCTGTACCGATGGCTTCACCGGTGGATTTCATCTCAGGACCTAGAATGGGATCAAGTCCGGTAAATCGATCGAAACTGAAAACAGCTTCCTTCACCGCATAGCCGGTTTTACATTCTCCCATGCCAATGCCCGAGGAGTCTACCAGTTTCTGAACCTTCAGATCTTCTCCCAACCATACTCGAACAGCAGCCTCAACCAGATTTACACCGGTGGCCTTGGAGATAAAGGGAACGGTTCTGGAACCACGAGGATTCACTTCGATGATATAAAGTTTACCATCCTTTACAGCAAACTGAATATTCAGTAGTCCCTTGATTTGAAATTCTTTAGCCATAGCTCGGGCAGTCTTAACCATTTCTTTTTCCATTTCTGGTTGAGATTTATAAGGAGGATATACACAGGCCGAGTCTCCCGAATGAACTCCAGCGGCCTCTATATGCTGCATAATACCCCCCACATAGAGATTTTCTCCGTCGGCAATACCGTCCAGGTCGTATTCAAAGGCATCTTCCAGAAACTGATCCACCAAAACAGGACGTTCCGCAGTGATAACAATTCCCTTCTTAAGAAACTCTTCCAGTTCTTCATGGTTATTAGCCACAAACATGGAACGTCCTCCCAGTACAAAACTGGGGCGAAGTAAAACAGGAAAGCCAATTTCATCGGCACTTTTTCTCACCAAATCTTCATTGGCTGCCATACGATTATTGGGTTGACGTAGACCTAGTTTTTTTACTGCTTCAGAGAAAAGACCCCGGTCTTCGGTGTTATCAATATTCTCCACACTGGTTCCGATGATTCTGGCACCGGCTGCTTCTAAGTCCTTCACCATATTCAAAGGTGTCTGTCCGCCCAGTTGAACAACCACGTCCTTTACTCCCTCTTTATTTATCACATCGATGACATATTCCGAGGTTAAAGGTTCCAGGTATAAACGGCTGGAAATATTAAAATCCGTGGATACAGTTTCAGGATTAGAGTTCACCATGATGGTTTTATATCCGTGTTTTCTGTACATCAAAGAGGCTAAGGTACAACATGTATCAAATTCCAGCCCCTGACCAATTCGGTTTGGTCCGCTGGCAACAATAATAACTGCGTTCTCCTTGGTGGGCGCTCCTTCATCTATTTCTCCCCAGGTGGAGTAAAAATAGGGTGTGGCCGCTTGGAATTCCCCGGCACAGGTATCCACCAGGTGATAAGAGGGATTTAAATCGCCCCGAATTGCCCTAACATCCTGAAGACTATTTCCAGACTTTTCCGCAACATGGCTATCTGAAAGACCACATTGTTTTGCTTGAAGGTAAAGAGGTTGATCTAACTTCTTTTCTTCCAGCTCTTTTTCCAGGTTAACCTGCTCCAAAAGGGTATAGAGGAACCAAAGATGAAAACCCGTGGTATCAGCCAGCTCTTGTACGATGGATTCTCCCTTTCGCTTCAGCATGGTAAAGGCGGCCATAAACCTATAGGGATGGGCCGCGTTGAGTATTCTATTCAGTTCCTGGTCACTATATTCCTTTAATTCGGTTAACCCGTCGAATCCGACTTCAGCGGCTCTCAAGGCTTTATTGATGGCCTCAATGGCAGTACGTCCCATGGCTAGAGATTCTCCCACCGATTTCATCTGGGTTCCCAAAGTAGAATAACCCGTGGGGAATTTTTCCATTTCAAAACGGGGAACCTTAACAGCACAATAGTCCAGGGCCGGTTCAAAACAACTGGCCGTTTTACCGGTTATTTCGTTGAGTACTTCATCCAGGGTATATCCCACGGCCAATTTTGCAGAACATCGGGCGATGGGGAATCCAGTGGCTTTACTGGCCAAGGCGGAAGAACGGGATACTCGGGGATTCATTTCTATAACAATCATACGGCCTGTTTCCGGCTGCATGGCAAACTGCACGTTAGAACCACCGCAGTCCACTCCGATGGCCCGAAGGATATCGATGGAGGCCTTACGCATGGTCTGATACTCCCGATCAGACAAGGTTTGCGTTGGAGCGATGGTGATACTGTCTCCAGTATGGACTCCCATGGGATCTATATTTTCGATGGAACAGACGATGATGGCGTTATCCATCTTATCCCGCATAACTTCCATTTCAAATTCCTTCCAACCGATGAGAGATTCCTCAATCAGCGCTTCATGGGTAGGACTTTCCAGCAAGGCCTTTTCCACCATGGTTTCCAGTTCCTCACGGCTATTGGCGATGGCGCCTCCCATGCCTCCCAGGGTAAAACTGGGTCGAATAACCAAAGGCAATCCCACTTCATCGGCCAGCTTCAACGCACCGGCGATGGATTTTGTTAGGGTGGATATGGGAGATTCAAGCCCTAAAGACGCGATGACTTTTTTAAACTCACCTCGGTCTTCGGCCTTATTGATGGAATCCACACTGGCTCCAATGATTTCCACATTATATTTTTCCAGTATGCCCAATTCCTGAAGTTCCAGGGTTAAATTAAGGGCAGTCTGACCTCCCATGGTGGAGAGTATGGCATCGGGTCGTTCTTTTTTAATAATTTCTTCTACATAGATAGGGCGAAGGGGTTCCACATAGATGGCATCGGCCAAACCAGGAGTGGTCATCACCGTAGCGGGATTGGGATTAACCAAAATGACCTGGTATCCCTCCTCCTTTAATGCTTTAACGGCTTGAACACCGGAATAGTCAAATTCACAGGCCTGTCCTATAACGATAGGTCCAGAACCAATAATCAGGATTTTTTTAATATCTCTTCTTGCTGGCATGATTTATTCTCCTTTCACCACATCCAGGAATGCCTGGAAAATCCAGCTGGAATCCACAGGACCCGGAGCTGCTTCAGGATGAAACTGCACACAGAGCAATTTCTTTTCGGGTACTTCCACCCCTTCAACGGATCCATCGTTTGCATTGATAAAACGCACTTGAGCCCCCTTGGGTAGACTCTCTGCTTCAACGGCAAAACCGTGATTCTGGCTGGTGACAAAAACCTTACCGGTTTTCTCATCGCGAACAGGGTGGTTACAGCCATGGTGGCCGAATTTCATTTTAAAGGTTTTAGCTCCCAGAGCCTGGGATAATAACTGATGGCCTAGACAAATACCAAAGATAGGAATCTGTCCAAGTAACTCTTTGGTCAGGGCGATCTGAGCCTGCAGCACACCGGGATCTCCCGGACCGTTGGACATTAAAATTCCATGGGGTTTATCGGCCAGTATCTCGGCCGCTGTAACGGTGGATGGATAAAGTTTCACCGAACAGTCCAATGCTTCTATCTCATTGATGATATTTTGTTTTATACCGCAGTCCACCAGAGCGAAGTTGTATTTTCCATCGCTCTTAGTAATTAGAGTTTCAGTGGAACCTACACCGCCTAAAAGATTGGCTCCCTCCATGGAAGGCATGGCTTTTATATAGTCCAGGGCAATTTGCTGCTCTTCTGTAGTGAGTTCTTCACTAGCACTGGAAAGGATGATTGCGTTACAGCTTCCATTATCTCGAATGCGCAGGGTTAGAGCACGGGTATCAATATCGCTGATTCCACATACACCTTCCTGGATCATAAATTGATTGAGTGTTTTTCGGCCATGTGGAACGGGACCTCTATAGAGAGAGCGAACCACCATGCCGGAGCATTTAATTTCTCCAGTGTTACGACCCTTTTCCGGACCGCTTTCAGACCAGGCAGAATCGTCACCATAATTCCCGATATGGGGATAGGTCATAAGTACAATCTGTCCGGTGTAAGATGGATCGGTGAGAATCTCGTGATATCCTGTCATTCCGGTGTTAAATATTATTTCACCGGCAAATCGGGCGTTACCGTCCTTCAGTTTTTGGGCTGTGGGTGCCTCGGCACCAAAACCCTTACCCTTAAACAGGGTGCCGTCTTCTAATACCAACCAGGCTCTTTCCAGCATAGACCCATACTCCTTTATTAATAAACATCTGAAACCCGAGGCAACCATGGCTGCCTCATCAAATAAAAAGATTATAAAAAAGCCGGCTTTCTGCCGGCTTTTACGTAGTCCCTAGGGGAATTGAACCCCTATTTGAAGAATGAGAATCTCCTGTCCTAGCCGTTAGACGAAGGGACCAGTTAATCTTCCCGAGGAGGATTTGAACCCCCAAAGGCAGAACCAGAATCTGCAGTGTTACCATTTACACTATCGGGAATCACCGACCTGTTTTTCAGGTCGACCAGATACTAGTAAAATATAGCGTTTCTGTCAAGTTCTTGTAAGAGGAATTTCACGGTAGAGCCAAATTCTCTTTGACAAAAAGGCAGGCCCTTGGGAATAAGGATTAGCTTAGTAATAAAAATTATTTTAGTCCTGAATGAGCTTAACCATTTCTCCTCTCCAAGGTTCAGGCATGGGCATGGGTCGCCCCTCCTTAAGAGATATATAGGCTATACGAACTTCCAATTCAGCCAATAGTTCATCCCCCTTGCGGACCAACTGTTCAATGGTCAATCGAAATCGCTCACATCTAGTGATCCGGCTTTCTACTACTAGACGATCATCTAACCTGGCAGGACGCAAATATTCGATATTGATTCCCCGGACCACAAAGGCTCCCCCGGTTTCTTCCATATGATGAAGCTGTCCTTCCGTTCCCAGGGCATCGATCATCTCGGTACGAGCGTGTTCTGCAAAATCCAGGTAGTTGCTATGATAAACCACCCCACCGGCATCTGTATGGCTGTAATAAACCCTCAGACTAAAAAAATGATTTTTACCGATAAATTGATTTTGATTTGTATCCATTATTACTCCTATTACTTAACATTAGGGATATTTATGCTTGAAAGCCATGACCCTGGCCTGGGCATTGGAACGAAGATCCGAAAGATGATCGTTTTTGATATGATGATAACCCAGTCCTGCGATCATTGCTCCGTTATCGGTACACAGTTCCATACTAGGGAAATAGGCTTTACATCCCTTTATGGAAGTCAGACGTTTTCGCAAATAAGAATTGGCAGAAACGCCCCCGCCGGCCACCACTTGATCTAATTGTCTTTCATCCAGGGCAATCTTAACCCTGTCAATCAACATATCGATGGCAATGCGTTGAAAGCTGGCGGCTATGTTTTCATGGGTTGCTTCAGCGCCATCTTTTTTAAACTGATTAAGTTGGTTAATCACTGCGGTCTTTAAACCGGAATAGGACATATTGTAGGGATTGTCTCCTTTATTCAGTCTTGCTTTGGGAAAGTGGAAGGCCTTAGGGTCGCCCTTCCGGGCAAGTTTATCGATAGCCACCCCGCCGGGATATCCTAATTTATAGAATTTTGCCACCTTGTCGAATGCTTCCCCACAGGCATCATCCACGGTGGTACCCATGACTTCCATGTTATATTGATCATGTACATGACATATCAGAGTATGCCCTCCCGATACAATTAATCCTAAATAGGGGTATTCAATCTTATATTCCAAGTGAGGAGCATAGAGGTGGGCCTCCATATGATTAACCGTGACAAAGGGAATATCCAAAGACCAGGCCAATGCCTTGGCATAAGAAAGTCCCACCAGCAGAGAACCCATTAAGCCAGGAAGAGCGGTGACAGCAACACCATCTATATCGGATAAATCAACATGGGCGTCATTTAGGGCTTTTTGAACCACTCCATCAATCCATTCGGTATGTAAACGAGAGGCAATCTCTGGGACCACCCCATTCCATGGAGTATGCTCTTCTATTTGAGTTGCAATATTATTGCTTAATATTTTTATTCCGTCCTCCACCACTGCGGCGGAACATTCATCACAGGATGTCTCTATACCTAGAATTAACATTGCAGAACCTACCCTATTTAACAACTGGTAAAAAGCTAAAGGGATTTTACATTTTAATCAATAGAAAGGCCTCCATTAACCATGGGCTTATGAAGTCAACCATACTGTCTACAAGCTATGGACATAAAAAAAGGGGCTGTCGCAAAAGTCCCCTTTAGCCCTGATACTGCGTTGATTTTCTGCACGGGCTACTCATGTAGTACCTCTACACTGCGTTGCCGGTTCAAAAATCGCCTTGTCTCAGAACTAAATCTTGACTATTGCGACAGCCCCCGTTATAGCCAGCATTCCGGCATTTAAGCCATGAAATAAGGCTTTAACTCCTGGGCCTGTTCTCTCAATTTTCGTATTGCACGAATTTCAATCTGTCGAACAGTCTCCGGAGAAATCCCCATTACGGAGCTAACTTCTTTAAGGGTATATTTTTCACCATCGTAGAGAGAAAATCTATATTTAATGACTTCCTGCTCTCTTTCTTTTAATAAGGATAAAAAACGCTTGGTATCTTCAATAACATTTTTTCGCATCAGGGCTTCGTCTGGATTTTCACGGGGGTCTTCAACCAGGTCCATCAAGGAACCCTTTTCCAAGGGAGATTCACTATCCAGCGAAAGGGGACTTCCAGATACTTCAAGTAGATAAAGAATATTATCCTCGGAAATACTGGTTTTTACTGAAATTTCTTCTATGGTGGGAGAGCGCATTTCTTCATTCTGGAACTGATCCATCACAGCCATTACCTTTCTTAGGGCCTCTTCTTTTCTATGGGGCAATCGAATGGCGCGTTTTTTATTGATAAGAGCTCTAGAAATAGCTTGTTTAATCCACCAGCAAGCATAGGTGCTGAAACGAACATTTTTTTTGTAGTCAAATTTTTCAGCAGCCTTGATAAGTCCAAGGTTTCCTTCTTGAATTAGGTCCATCAAAGGCAATCCTTGATTGGTATAAATATTGGCAAGCTTAACCACCAATCTAAGATTACAGTTTATCAGTTTTTGTCTGGCAGATTCAGATCCTTTGGCTACTTCTCTGGAGAGTTGTAACTCCTCCTCAGCTTTAAGTAACTTATGTGTATTAACTTCTTTCATATAGGATCGTAATGTTTCACCGGAATAATTTTCATTTCTACTCATAGCATAACCTCTCGGTTATATACGTTACAATTACCGTGCCAAAGTATTTATTTATTCTCTAAGTAGATTTATTGGCTCTTAGAAATAAAAAATGCTCCTCCAAGGAGAAGCATCTATACCTAACGACCTATAGTGTATACTTTTTTATACAAGGGACATAATTAATACAGGTCACCTTTATTTTGCCGCACCATTTGGCGATACATCATATCGGAAACCCCCATGGGCTCCTCCCGAGAAACGGTCTTGGCATATTCCTGATAGAGCATATCTTCAAAGATTTTTTCACCCTGATTTTTTTCTATCAAACTTCCTTCTGGCAGGGTTTTTTTCATTGCGTCCAACATTTGTTTAATTAGAATGGCTTCGAAATCCTGACAGGCTTCTCTGAGTTTTTTATCATCCTCAATACTCAACTGGCCGGCATTTTCCATACGGTTAAGCTGAGCCATGGACTGACTACTATTTAAATTAACCTGGGCTGTATCAATTATTGCCATGGTTTACTCCCTTATCTTTTTAAGTTATTTGCGATACCCAACATAGTATCCGAAGTCTGGATGGCCTTGGAATTTAATTCATAAGCCCGCTGTGCCACAATCATATTAACCATTTCTTTTACCACAGAGACATTGGAATTTTCCAAGAATTTATGTTGGATTTTTCCCATGCCATCTTGACCAGGACGTCCGCCGATGGCTTCCCCAGAACCTTGGGTGATTTTAAATATATTCTGGCCCAGAGCATTTAATCCCGCAGGATTCACAAAACGGAAAAGATTTACCTGACCCACCAGACGGGGTTCGTCGTCTCCTCCCACCTTTACGGTAACCCGACCGTCTTGACTGATGGAAAGACTCTCTTCGACAAAACCGGGAGGCAATACTAAATCGGGCTGCAGTCTATATCCGTTGGAATTGACAAATTGCCCGTTGGAATCGATTTTAAAGGAACCGTCTCGGGTATATCCCACGGTACCATCCTGCAGCAGCACACGGAAAAAACCTTCACCGGTTACAGCCATGTCCGATGCTACACCGGTACTCTGCAGACTTCCCTGCTGGAATATCTTTTGGGATGCGGCGACCTTCACACCGTGACCTACCTGAATCCCCTCGGGAAGTACGGTACGTTCCGTTGCAGGTGTTCCAGCTATACGGCTGGTTAGATAGATTAAATCTTCAAATTCCGCCCGGCTCTGTTTAAAACCTGTGGTATTCACGTTGGAAAGGTTATTGGATATGGTATCTATATTAAATTGCTGACCGGTCATTCCCGATGCAGCGGTCCATAATGATCTCATCATAATAAATTACTCCTTATTTTAAAATCTGGCGGCGTTATTGATTAACCGGTCCAATAGATTGTCGTGGGTGCTGATAACCTTCTGATTGGCTTCGTAGGCCCGGTTAACCTCAATCATATTCACCATTTCCCGAACGGAATTCACATTGGAAGCCTCCAGGAATCCCTGATACACCCGGGGTCGGTTCTGTTCAATAATTTTTGCATCACCGGAAATATCCGTGCTTGCCCAGAAGGAGTTACCCTGTTTTCTAAGATGACGGACCCGGGCGAAATCCACCACTTTGACAGTGTCCACCAATTCGGTGTTGGCCCAGTCATTCTCATCCATGGAGACCAATCGCTGGGGATTTTCCGAAAGATCACCGTTCTGCCAAACCCTACCCAGCTGATCGATGGTAAAGTTATTCAGTTTTATTTGTATGGGTCCGTTTTCTCCCATCACCGGATATCCGTCTTTGGTTAGAAGTAGTCCCTCTTTACCCAAAATAAAATTCCCGTTACGGGTATAACGTTCGCCATCGTTGGTCTCAACGGCAAAAAAGCCCTCACCGTCCAAGGCTAAATCGAAGGGATTATTGGTTTCTTTAAGGGAGCCCTGCTCAAAGACGGTAAAACTTTCGTTATATTCCACCCCGGTACCCAGCTTTCCAACTATGGGTGCAGAATCCACACTTCCTATGGGCAAGCGGAAGACTCCATTGTCGTTGAACCGGCGGATCATCATCTCAGGAAAGGCCTTGGACACCGATGTATCCCGCTTATATCCATTGAGATCCACATTGGCAAGGTTGTTGGCCAGAGCATCCATCCGGTGCTCCTGGGCCTGCATCCCGCTGGCGGCTGTATATAGTCCTCGAATCATAGTTCCCCCAAAATGCCCTAGGGCATAGTATATTTTCGGTGTTTGAAAAGTTTGCTTTAGGAGAATTTATGTATAATGGACGAAAGCTGGATTTGACAGGGTCGGCAAAATCAAGCCGATCAAAGAATAGGTCCAAATAATTATCAGAGGCTGAGCGGTTTTCGAAGAAATATTCATTTGACAAATAGTATAACTTCTCCTAATATTTTTCATTCTCTCCCTATAACTTGATGTTCTGTATGGTCATTTTCCCACTGATTTGAACTCATTTAAAAGGAAACTTGATTTTACCACATGTAAAAAGGAAATATTATGAAGAATTGTTTAGTTGGATTATTATTCCTGACCTTCTTTGGCTGCACTGGAACAGAATTGTCGGTCATTAAGCCTCTTACTGTATCAGAAAGAGACAGCACACCCTGTAACCCCAATGCTTCCGATAATACGAAAGCAGTCCTGGCTTACCTTGCAGATCTCTCGGCCGATCCTTTTCAGGGGGTTATAGCCGGTCAAAACTGTGGCCATACAGAGGATATCTATAATCCCGAAAGTATGATGAGTTATGCCGAAATGGTTGAACAGCTTCATACAGACACTGGAAAATGGGTGGGACTTATCGGTGTGGATTATGGTCACAACCGAATTTTTAAACCATCTGAGCTTTCTCAAGCAAATGAGATATTAATCGATTATTGGAATGCCGGCGGCCTGGTGGCTGTAGGTTGGTCTCCCTTGAATCCCTGGCTGAATGATGGCACGGATCTGGATAACAACCCCGGTGTCTGGACAGATACCCGTACCAACGAAGGTCTAACTGAATCACAATTAGCCGAGATCGATTTGAATAAGCTGATAGATCCTAACGAAGAGATCCATAACGTTTGGCGTAACAAACTTGACCGAATTGCCGCAGCTTTACAGGAGCTTGAGGATGCCGGTGTAGTTGTTCTGTTTAAACCCATGCAGGAACAGAATGGTTTTTGGTTTTGGTGGGGATGCAAGAGCCATCCCAACGATCCTAGCCCCTATATCAACCTTTACCGGGATATGTATAACTATTTTACCAATGAGAAAGGACTGGATAATATCCTCTGGATGTATTCTCCCAACCGGAATGAGATAAATAGCAGTCCTCCATGGGTGTATCCTCAGATGTGGGTTTATCCGGGGGATGATTACATCGATATCGTCGCTCCAACGGTTTATAATAACGATTTAAGGATTTTTGATTATCAGGAATTTATTGAGACCGGTAAACCCATGGGTATGGCAGAGTTCGGCCCCCATCATGATGGTAATGTCGGGGCGTTCGATAACCTTAACTATATCAATAGCATTCAGAATGAGTTTACCGGAATGGCTTTCTGGATCAGCTGGCACGACTGGGATAATGGGGACGGAACGAATACCTATATGTCCCTGATCGGTAATAACCGAGAAGAAGAGCTCCTCACTAATTCTCTTGTCATTACCCGGGAGAAGTTACAATGGCGGGAATATTTACCAATTTCTGAATAGAAATAATCGGAGTCGATTACGGACAAGACAGAGTGTATACATCGGAGGAGCTTTTCATTGGTCTCTAATCCAAAGAACGATTTAGCAATGAAAGCCCGGATGAATGGCAATAATTCGTAAAGTCTTCTTCCTGTCCTTGGGCATCTTTGGCCTTAACATCTAATATGCTTTCTTTTCCGAATATAGAACTATTGAGGTTAAAGGGATTCATCAACTCCAGGGATTCCACCAGTGGGAAAAGGCCAACCCAATTCCCCCCCGGAACCAAATAAAAAGTGTTACCTATGTCCTGAACCCCGATGCCCCTACCTCCATCCTGTCCATCCTGTCCATCCTGTCTCTTTCCCTCTTATCTCCAAGTCGCTCAACTTCCCAGCTAGATTTTCCCTCTCCCCTAAACTATAATAAACCCATGAAAAACACCTACCTGGAAATAGAACGCAAATACCTCATAGAACATTGCCCCCTAGATCTCTCTGAATACAAAAAGGTAAAAATCCAACAGGCCTACCTAAGTCTGCCCAAGGAACTAAATACCCTGAGAGTACGTAATTACGGCGGAGAATACTTAATAACCATTAAACAACAGTCAGAAACAGGAAAACTATTACGGCGAGAAGTAGAACTGCCCATAAAAAAAGCCCCTTTTAAAGAACTCTGGGATATGGCCGGCCAACGTAGCATAAGCAAAACCCGGTATTTAATCCCCTGGAATAATAAAACCATCGAACTGGATATCTTCGAAGAAAAGCTAAAGGGACTTGTTGTAGCAGAAATTGAATTTTCCAATGAAGAAGAAAGTATAAACTTCCCAATTCCCCCCTGGTTCGGCAAAGAATTGACCGAGGACTACCGTTACAG
>JAQICO010000214.1 GCA_027858495.1 Spirochaetaceae bacterium | reverse complement strand
GAATAATGTAGCCTTCAAATTCCAGCTGAACTATTTCATCTCTTAGCATATTATATGGATTATCCCATCCAAAGGTCATAGCCCCTCCTATAAACATTTTTAAATATTTTTTAATGACTCTATAATAACAGCGTTTAATGCATTATATTTATCACTTTATGGCCAATACAAAGCGTTTTCATGCATCAGAAGAAAAGGTTTTTACTCCCATCCCCCTGGATGAGGATAAGGATTATAATATCTCAGTGGATTATATACTTTGGGATGACTCCATAGATTATCTGCATTATCATAATCTTTTGGAGATTGGCTTTTGCCAACAAGGATGCGGAATATTTAACATAAACAATCATACCCTGGATTTTGAAGGAAGGTCGGTGGTGGTGATACCCCCCGGTCAATACCATCTTGCCAGCAGTTTAAAAAACACCAAAAGCACTTGGATATGGGTATATCTAAAAGCCCAGGATAGCCTGTTAAAATTGAACTCCGCCAGATATCATTGGGTACAGGAGCCTCTTTTATGTGATGAACTCCATCGGCTATGCCGGGAATCCAAAGAAGAGAATCTGCCCGAAAGGGAAAAAAGGCTGCAGGGGCGCCTGCAGATAATAGGCTCCGAACTATTAAGGATTCAGCAAAATGAACTCAATCCCCTTGGGGAATTCAAGGCAGGATTTTCTCCGGTTATATCCAGGGCGATTCAGATTATTCATCAACGCTATTGGCAGGGTCTTTCCGTCGAAGAATTAGCAGAATGCTGTAATATGAGCCCTTCGGGATTTTATAGACTGTTTAAAAGGGAGTTTGCCATATCGCCTAAAAAATACTTAAGCAGATATAGGGTTCGCATGGCCTGTGGGGCCTTAAAAACACAAAGGAACAGCATGGAGTATCTTGCCGATACACTGGGATTCGGAAGCCTTTCCTCCTTTAATCGCTGCTTCAAAGGGGAAACAGGTTATGCCCCCCGGGATTGGCTCAAAGTAGGTAAAGGAATTAGTTAAGCCATGAATCCCTCAGCGTTTTTTCTCAGCACAGGGGACACATTTCAAGGATTCCGGTACGGCTTGAAGCCTTGCAAAGGGTATGGGCTTATGGCAGACAAAACAGATTCCGTAATTCCCCTTGTCCAGTCGATCCAGGGCATTGCGTAGGCGTTCCAAACGTTTTTCCGTATTGATCTGCATGGCTTCATTGACACTCTTTTCGCCGATAGCCTCCATCCGGGTCAATCGACCTATGGCGATATTGGGCTCTATGGGCTGAGTGGCTACAGTAAGATATTCGATGCTCTCCTGTAGTTCCTTTATGCTGCGGGTTATCAATTCACCAATTTGAATAAGTTCCTGATCTGTCATAGCTTTTACTTTAGCACCCTTTTGGGAATCCTGCATACAGATTTAGGAGGCTAAGGTCTTCTTTGACAGAGCTTCAGAGCTAAACAGCATCAATGCAGCCCAGCTGACCAGTATAATAGGAAAGAGATGAAGCCCCCACGTTTCCATGGTGACCCCCATCAGAGGAGGAAGAATCGCTCCTCCGATATAACCGAAGCCCATTTGAAATCCCATCAGCCGCTGGGAGGCTCCCTTACCGAATCGTACAGGAGTTTCATGGAGCATGGCAGGGAAAATGGGGGCGAAGCCCAAACCGATAAAAACGAAAGCCGCACCCATAAGCCATTGAGGCAGCGGAAGCAGCAGAGCTGTTACTCCTGCCAGAGCCATCAATGCTCCTATGCGTATCATCTGTAGATTGTTCAGTTTAAAGGAGATAAAACCCGAAATTAAACGGCCTAGGGTAATCCCTCCATAATAGAGGGCGATCCAGCGGGCGGCGTTATCCAGGGCAAAATGCTTTATATTGACCAGATAATTACTGCCCCACAATCCTACAGAAAATTCCAGAGCACAGTAGAGCATCATAGTTAAAAGGGCAAAAGTGGCCCCTTTAATTTTTAAGACAGAGAAAAAACCACCCTGGGTTTCGGGTTCCTGGGATGTTTCTTCTCCCTTCTGTGCCTCCATATGGGT